>JAJTCL010000132.1 GCA_021323255.1 Propionibacteriaceae bacterium
GATCATGCACAGAACGACGCCGAGCGGAAGCACCGAGCATCGTTTCGCCGTCGTCGGCGAACAGCTGAGCTATCGGATTCGGCTACGCCTCGACGAAGCTGCGGAGCCCGAGGAGTTGCTGAGTGGGACGTACCGGCGTGTCAGCGGGCACTGAGTTCCTGACCTCCGCAGCAGTCGATTCAGACAGCGCAGCTGAAGCTGAGCTGATAGCCGCTGGAATCGCCAGTCAGGGTAGGCATTTGCAGGTCGTAGCCATCGCTGAAGACCTTGTCACTGTCCAGGCTGACGCGGCTCATGTTGCTGCGGCTCTGCTGGTATCCGCTGGTCGCGTATACCGATTGACATGTGGCATCGGGCAGGGCCATCTGCGATGTCGCGATCTTGTTCGCGCTCTTCGTAGCCTTCGCCAGGCTGGGATACACCTCGAAGTGGATGTGCGGCCAGCGACCTGAGTAACAGGCGGGAAAGATCGTGGTGAACTTCACCTGGCCTCGGCCATCGCTCTCCTGCACGCCGCGCAGGTAATTCTCGCCGGTTACGCCCTGGGAATAGAGGGAGTATCTGCCTTCCCGGTCGCAATGCCATACGTACACCGCGCCACCAGCCAGAGGTGCTTCGTTGTTGGCGAAGTCGTTGATGGTCATCGTGATGTTGAGCGGCACACCCTCGGCCTTGGTGGTGCTGGATCCGAAGCTCGAGGTGATGTCGCTGCGTACGATGCCGCTCTGGTTCAGCACGTTTGCGCCGTTGGAACCATCGCCCGGAAACGGGCCGCTCGTCTCCTCAGGAAGCTCCCCGTTCGCACTGGTCTGCGTGCTCTCTGGCGCGCCACCTGGGCCACCGTCGGGCGGGGCCCCGGCCGGGCGGCTGCCAGATGGTGAGCTGGTTTCGCCGGAGGTTGCGTCGCTCCCGCATGCCCCAAGTGTGATCAGACCGGCGCCGGCAAGCCCAACGCCGGCAACCAACTTCAGCATGCCTCGCCGGTGCAGTAACCGGGGTAGGTCATAGTCCAGGCCGCGATCATGGTTCTCAAGATCCGTTTCGCGGTGGTTGACGCGCGTCATGATCAACTCTTGCCTCATTGGGAATTCGCTTGTTTGGTGGCGATCTGCGTCAAGGCTAAAGCCGCCAGAGACGCGATCCCTCCCAAATCGGCTCATTCAACGGCGCACACAGCCGCTCACAGCTCGGGCACAGGCTCCAACGGTCGTTTCCGCTCGTCAGCCCTCACCAGCAGAATGATTCCGTGGCCAGCATCGACCTGCGGGAGGGAACCTTCAGCGGCGGCCTACCGTATCTGGTGCTTGGTGCGGGCGAGCCGCTGGTCTACCTGGGTGGATTCACGCTAGATCACCGAAACCCGAAGCCCGGCCTGCAACGATCACTCGCGCTGCGAACGCTGACCCCGCTGGCAAGAGCCGGTTTCGAGGTCTATTTCACTAACCGCTGGCCGGGAATGGCGGCCGATACCACGTTCGCCGACGTGGCCGAGCGGCATGCCGAGGCAATTCGTCACCACTTCGGCGCGCCCGTGGACGTGCTGGGGGCCAGCACCGGCGGATCTCTGGCGCTCCAGCTGATTGCAGACAGGCCGGATGTGGTGCGCAAGGCGGTGATTGCCAGCGCCGCGTACGCGCTCGGCCCGGTTGCCAAGGAGCAGCAGCTGAAACTGCTTCACGCAATCGAGGAGACGGGTCGGTATCCGGCCCATGCCGTTTTGGACGTGATGTCAGGGAAGCTCCGGTCCCGGTGGCTTCGAGCATTGTTGACCCCAATGGCGCTTTTGGCAGCGAAGCGGATCACGATCGAGAATCCGGCGGACACGATCGCGATGCTGCGGGCCGAGGACGCCTTCGATGTACGCGACCGGCTCGCGGACATCCAGATTGAGACGCTGGTGATCTGTGGCGCACAAGACCCCTTCTGGACACCAGAAATGTTTGCTGAGACGGCGTTTCGGCTGCCGCACGGGAAGCTGATCATGTATCGCAACCGAGGACACACGCTCATCATTGCCCCGGAGTTCTTCCGTGACGTCACGGCCTTCCTCCGCGACGCATCTTGAGCTGCTCGCGCAATTGCGCGATATGTCCGCCGCCGTCGTCGTCGTTCTCAGAGGAAAGAACGCCTCCGATCACTTCTCCTCCGTGCGGCGGCGCGCGATTTCCGACGCTCGCAGCTAGAAGTAATCTGACACGGTGGCAAGACTCGACTCGGTCAACCTCGGCCGCCCGAAACCCAATCCTCACAAGGACACGGGCTGGACGGGCATTGGCAAACAGCCCACCGAGGAACCGGTGGAGGTGCGCGCACCCGGGCCGAAGACGAGCGGTCTAGGCAGCGGATTAGTCGGGGACTTCATCGGCGACGGAAAGCATCACGGCGGCGATGGGCAGGCCGTTTATGCGTTTCAGCGGGAGGACCTCGACGAGTGGGAGCGCCGGCTTGGACGTCAGATTCCCAACGGCTTCTTCGGCGAGAACCTCACCACGTTCGACCTTGACGTCAACGATGCCCGGCTGGGTGAGCGTTGGCGGGTGGGCGGTCAGGTGGTCCTTCAGGTGACCACCCCGCGCATTCCGTGCTCGACCTTTCGCGGCTGGATGGGGGAAAAGGGTTGGGCGAGGACGTTCACCGCGGGCGGGCGCCCTGGCGCGTACCTGAGCGTGATCACTCCCGGCACGATCAGAGCCGGGGATTCCATTGAGGTGGTACGCCGGCCCGATCACGATGTGACGATCGCCCTGGCCTTCCGCGCGACGACAATTGAGCGAGCGCTGCTGCCACGACTGCTGGAGGCAGGCGACGATCTTGATCCGTCGCTACAGCAAGCCGTGCTCTCCCGGCAGCTCTTCGCGCTGGATTGAGCTGAGAGGCGTAAGCGGCAACAACACGGCCTGCGGCTAGGAATACCCGGTGGGGGTTGCACGTTGGTCTTTTGACCGGGGATGAGCGACGAGCTAGCCTAGACGCTTGTGTTCGGGCATGCCCGACACTTTGTGCGTGCCCGAATGTCTTGTGCCGGCGGTGTTCGCACGCTGACCTGCCGGAAAGCCCCGAAGGGTCGCAGCCACTCAACACGAAAGAAAAGAGATACAACGCGGTGCCCACAATTCAGCAGCTGATCCGCAAGGGTCGCGAGGACAAGGTGAGCAAGACCAAAACGCCTGCGCTCAAGGGTTCACCTCAGCGTCGCGGCGTGTGCACGCGCGTGTACACAACGACGCCGAAGAAGCCGAACTCGGCGCTGCGGAAGGTCGCTCGTGTCCGGCTGTCCTCGGGAGTGGAGGTCACCGCATACATCCCTGGCGTTGGCCACAACTTGCAGGAGCACTCCATGGTCCTGGTCCGCGGTGGGCGCGTGAAGGATCTGCCAGGTGTTCGGTACAAGATCATTCGCGGCTCGCTTGACACCCAGGGTGTGAAGAACCGCAAGCAGGCACGTAGCCGATACGGCGCGAAGAAGGAGAAGTAATGCCTCGCAAGGGTCCCGCCCCAAAGCGCCCGGTGATCGCCGACCCGGTTTACGGGTCGCCGCTGGTCAGCCAGCTCGTCAGCAAGATCCTGCTGAATGGCAAGAAGACGGTCTCGCAGCACATTGTTTACACCGCGATGGAGGGGACACGGACTAAGACCGGCGTCGATCCAGTGCAGACCTTGAAGCGTGCCCTGGACAATGTCCGGCCCTCCCTGGAGGTCAAGAGCCGTCGCGTTGGCGGTGCGACGTACCAGGTGCCGGTTGAGGTCAAGCCGGCCCGTGCCACCACTTTGGCGATGCGCTGGCTGGTGAGCTTCGCCCGGCAGCGCCGCGAGAAGACCATGGCCGAGCGGCTGATGAACGAGATCCTCGACGCCTCGAACGGCTTAGGCGCCGCGGTCAAGCGCCGCGAAGATACCCACAAGATGGCTGAGGCGAACAAAGCCTTTGCCCACTACCGCTGGTAATTACGCCGACTTGTCAGAACCCAGTTGAGCTATAACCGACCTCAGTTCTGACAGCTCAGAGAGATTCCACATGGCTGTCGACATCAAGACCGACCTGTCCAAGGTCCGCAATATCGGGATCATGGCCCACATCGACGCGGGCAAGACGACCACGACCGAGCGCATCCTCTTCTACACCGGAATCAACTACAAGATCGGTGAGGTGCACGAGGGCGCCGCCACCATGGACTGGATGGAGCAAGAGCAGGAGCGGGGGATCACCATTACCTCCGCTGCTACGACCTGCCATTGGAAAGATCACCAGATCAACATCATCGACACTCCGGGGCACGTGGACTTCACCATCGAGGTGGAACGCTCGTTGCGAGTGCTCGACGGCGCTGTCGCGGTCTTTGACGGAGTGGCCGGGGTGGAGCCGCAAAGCCAGACCGTGTGGCGGCAGGCTGATCGCTACCGGGTGCCACGCATCTGCTTCGTCAACAAGCTCGACCGTACGGGTGCCAGCTTCGAGCACTGTGTAGAGACCATCAAGAATCGGCTCAATGCCATCCCCGCCGTTGTGCAGCTGCCGATTGGCTCGGAAGCGGACTTCATCGGCGTCATCGACCTGATCAACATGCGCGCCCTCACCTGGCGCGGTGAGACGAAGATCGGTGAGGACTATGCAGTCGAGGAGATTCCTGCCGAACTTGCTGATCAAGCGCAAGCAGCTCGCCATGCGCTCATCGAGCTGGTGGCCGATCACGATGATCACATGATGGAGGCCTTCCTGACCGACGAGGAGTCGATCACTCCAGAGCTGCTGCAGGACTCGATCCGTCGTGCGGTGCTGGCCTCCAAGATCACCGCCGTGCTTTGCGGCAGCGCTTTCAAGAACAAGGGCGTGCAGCCATTGCTGGACGCAGTCATCACATATCTGCCATCGCCGCTCAATGTTCCCGCAATCATTGGCTTCAAGCCAGGTGACGAATCAGTCATGATCGAGCGGCACCCTGCCGACGCGGATCCGTTTGCGGCCCTGGCGTACAAGATCGCAGCTGACCCTCACCTGGGCCGATTGACCTATATCCGCCTGTACTCAGGCAAGCTCGAGGCCGGCTCGACCGTGCTCAACGCGACCAAGGGACGTAAGGAGCGGATCGGCAAGATCTACCAGATGCATGCCAACAAGCGGCAAGAGATCGCATCTGTCGGTGCCGGCCAGATCGTTGCGGTGATGGGCCTCAAGGACACCACCACTGGCGAGACGCTGTGCGACATGGCTCATCCGGTGCAGCTGGAGTCGATGGACTTCCCGGCACCGGTGATCGAGCAGGCCATCGAGCCGAAGACCAAGTCGGATCAGGAAAAGCTCGGAATGGCAATCCAGCGACTGGCCGAGGAGGATCCGACCTTCCGCGTCCACACCGACGATGAGACTGGCCAGACGATCATCGCGGGGATGGGTGAGCTACACCTGGAGATCCTGATCGATCGCATGAAGCGCGAGTTCAGAGTCGGGGCGAATATCGGCAAACCGCAGGTCGCCTATCGCGAAACGCTGCGGCGGCCGGTGGAGAAGGTTGAGTACACCCATAAGAAACAGTCGGGTGGTTCTGGCCAGTACGGTCGGGTGATCATCAACGTGGAACCCCAGCCAGCGGGCTCCGGTTATGAGTTCGTCAACCAGATCACCGGCGGCCGGATCCCCAGGGAGTACATCCCGGCCGTCGACGAGGGCGTCCAGGACGCCATGCAATTTGGTGTGCTGGCCGGTTATCCGGTGGACGACGTGAAGGTCACCCTGATCGACGGTGCCTATCACGACGTCGACTCTTCCGAGCTCGCTTTCCGGATCGCCGGCTCGATGGTCTTCAAGGAGGCTGCCCGCCGCGCCGATCCAGCGCTGCTGGAGCCGGTGATGGCAGTTGAGGTGACCACTCCGGAGACTTATCTCGGCACCGTCATCGGTGATATCAACGCACGACGCGGCCATGTTCAGGCGATGAACGACCTGCACGGCAACAAGGTCGTGCAGGCGCTCGTGCCGCTGTCGGAGATGTTCGGCTACGTCGGTGACTTGCGGTCCAAGACCTCCGGCCAGGCCTCGTACTCGATGGAGTTCCACTCCTATGCCGAGACTCCCAAGAACATCGCTGAGGAGATCATCCAGAAGGCACGAGGGGAATGACAAACGGAGCGCAGCGAGGTTTGTCATGCGAGCGAAGCGAGCACTGCAAATCAAAAACAGCACCAGCCCCTGCGGCGAGCAGCGTAACGATTCCGTTTGACCTGAGCGGGATCGTCCACAAAACTTAGGCCGGGTCAAATCGGCCAGTTGGCCTAACCCAAAGAAAACCGCCCCGCGACCAGCGTGGCGAACATCCAGGAGGAGCCTCAGTGGCAAAGGCGAAGTTCGAGCGGACAAAGCCGCACGTCAACATTGGCACCATCGGGCACATCGACCATGGAAAGACCACACTGACCGCGGCGATCACCAAGGTGCTGCACGACAAGTTCCCGACCCTAAACCAAGTGTCGGCGTTCGAGCAGATCGACAAGGCGCCCGAGGAGCGCCAGCGCGGAATCACGATCTCCATCGCACACGTGGAGTACCAGACCGAGAAGCGGCATTATGCGCACGTCGACTGCCCCGGTCACGCCGACTACATCAAGAACATGATCACTGGCGCGGCGCAGATGGACGGTGCGATCTTGGTCGTTGCCGCGACTGACGGTCCGATGCCGCAGACCCGCGAGCACGTCTTGCTGGCTCGACAGGTGGGTGTTCCTGCGATCGTGGTCGCGCTGAACAAGTGCGACATGGTTGACGACGACGAGATCTTGGAGCTGGTCGAGCTCGAGGTTCGCGAGCTGCTCACCGAGTACGAGTTCCCGGGCGACGACCTCCCAGTCATCAGGGTCGCAGCGCTTCCGGCACTGAACGGTGACGACAAGTGGAGCGACTCGGTCATGGAGCTGATGGATGCAGTCGACAACTACATCCCGCAACCAATCCGCGAGGTCGACAAGCCATTCCTCATGCCTGTGGAGGATGTTTTCACCATCACTGGCCGCGGCACCGTCGTTACCGGACGTATCGAGCGCGGCGTGATCAAGGTCATGGAGACCGTGGATATCATCGGCATCCGCGACACCAAGCAGACCACCACGGTCACCGGCGTGGAGATGTTCCGCAAGCTGCTCGACGAAGGTCAGGCCGGTGAGAACGTCGGCCTGCTGCTGCGCGGTACCAAGCGTGAGGATGTCGAGCGCGGCATGGTCGTGATCAAGCCCGGCACGACGACTCCGCATACCGACTTCGAGGCTCGGGTCTACA
>JAJTCL010000133.1 GCA_021323255.1 Propionibacteriaceae bacterium
CAACGACTTCGGCGGCTCGATCCGCGCGGTCTCTCCGAGATCACTGTCGGCTGAAACGCTGGCAGCTGTGCTCAGCGACAACCCGCTGGGCCAACGGCTTACGAGCACACCGTTCGTGCTTGTTCGACCTGCCTGAGGAGACAAGGGAGACCATCTGGCGTCGCACGCCACGATTCGATCATGTCAGGCTGCAGTGGCGACATTTGGTGAATTACCTCTGACCTCCGAACGATTTGGCCGAACTGGCCACGAGCGACCGGGTAATCGGTTAGTTTGATCATGTTTTGATCACTGTGATCCGCGGGTCGTCCAGGACGATTCGTCGATTTTTCGGGGGACTTTCAGCCGTCTCCAGGTGTTCTCTCGTCAAAAGTGATCACATCTGTCACTTCCCTCACTCCATCAACACACCAGGAGCGGACATGAGCTTTTCTGCGGAGACGAAGACGGATCAACCGGTTGCTCTATGGACCCAGGTGAGCGTGGCGGGGGTTGAGTATTCGCGTCTTCCGCTGCGGACGCGGTGGCTTGACGAGGCGGATGATCTGGTGCTCGCCCTGAAGGAGCCGGCCAGACAGTGGACATCAACACCGTGCAGCCTGGCCGACTGGCTCGGATGCTGGCTGGTCATGTCCGTCCGCGCGGCGACCATGCCCGTGGGCTGTCGGTCCCGGAGAAGATGGAGTACGTCGTCCGTACCGTCGGCCGGTGGCGGATTATCGCCGCGGCACTCGCCGGCGCCCTGACGAGGCCATTAGGTATGCGGGGAACGTTCTACCGAATCGCTGGACCGATCGCCCGAGACGTTGACGGCGGGCCACATACGGCGTATGAGCATGTGCTCCTGCCGCCGATGGACACCAAAGTCGCCCAGCAGATTTGCGACGACCTCGAGCGGGCGCTCGACCTCGGCGTCAGCATCGTCGACCTCAACGACTTCGGCGGCTCGATCCGCGCGGTTTCTCCGAGGTCACTGTCTGCCGAGACGCTGACAACCGTGCTCAGGGACAACCCGCTGGGCCAACATCTCACCAGCACGCCCTTTGTCATCGTTCGACGCGCCTGAGAAACATCGACTCCCATCAGTCGAGGCCGCAGATGAGTTCATCGATGGCGACGCGCAATCACATCAATTGCCTCGGTGAGCAGCCGTCGCTCCGGGGCACGCAACGCGTACAAGACCCCGATGAAGACTGCTAGCAGGGTCAGCCCGACCGATGACACCAACAACACCTCGCTGACGAACCCCGTGCCAACAATCGGACTGAGCAGACGGTAGACCACAGCGCCGCCAGCGGTGCCGACGGCAGCAGCAAGGGCGGTACGTCCCACCATCAACGGCAATGATCTGAGATCGACCGCGCCGTGGCGCCGACCCAGCAACCAGGTATTCGCTACGGCCGCGAACACTACGGATAGCGACGTCGATGCTGCCAGGCCGGCGATGCCGAAGGTCAGTCCAAGGGTGAAATCGCCGACCACGTTGATCGCCATGGCAAAGACGAACACCAGCACTGGCCGGCGGGAGTCTCCCAGTGCATACGAGGCACGCACCACCATCTCGCGCCACCCAAGGGCCAGCAGGGCAGGTGCATACCACAACAGCGCGGTCGCTGTTCGTTGAGTATCGCTCGGCCCGAAACTGCCGTGCTCGAAGAGCAGCGCTACCGACGGGACGGCGCAGACGATCAGGAAACCCCACACCGGCATCAGCACCGTCGCCACCGTTCCCAAGCCTCGACCGACCAGCCGCTTCATCTCATCCAGATCGCGCCTGCCGGCGGCCGCTCCGAACGCGGGATAGAGGGCGGTCAGCAGCGACAAGACCAGCAAGGTCTCGCCGAGGGAGATGATTCGCCAGGCGTAACTCAATGCCGAGATGGTTCCCTCGCCCACCATCGAGCCGACGGCCCGATCGACCATGGTGTTGACGTTGCCGAGAGCACTGCCGACCAGCAGCGGCGGGATCAACTTTGCTATCGCCCGAAATCCCGGATCCTTCAGGTCCATGGATGCCCGCAGGCGCAACCCGAGGGCCCGAATGGGCACCAACTGACACAGCAACCGGGCTGCTGAGCCTACGACGAATCCGACGGCAAGGGCATAGACCCCGTACCGCGGCCCGAACAAGGCCGCAGCCGCGATCATGATCAGGTTGAACGGAACGCCTTGCAGCGCGGACCAGAAGAACCGGCGATGCGCCTCCGCCGCGGCAGCCAGCAGGTTCGTACTTGATATCAACACCGTCGCCATGAGCACAATGCGCGTGAGTGAGGCGGCCAGGTCAGCCTGCGGCCCCTTGAAGCCGGGCGCCAGCACAGTCACCACGGAGCTCGCGGCCAATGCCATGAGCAGCGAACCGAGCCCCAGGACGACCAGCGTCACCGTCAGAACGACGGACAACGTGTGTGCCGATTTGCCTGTGTCGTCGTCTGTACTGTTCTGCGCGGCAAGCACAGGCACAGTGGCCTTGGCCATCGCGCCGGCAATAAGGGCCAGGACCAGATTCATCAGCCCCTGCGCTACTAGGTAGGCATCGAGTTCGGCGCCGGCTCCGAAGACACTGGCGATCACGACATCGCGGAAGAAGCCCAGAATCGCTGAGAAGGCGGTCAGTCCGGTCACCAGCGCAGCCGCTTGGGCGATCCCCGACCGTGCCTTCACGCCTAGCAACATAATGCAGCCAGGCCACTGCTACGGGCCGCGAACACTGGTGTATCCGACCGCTTTTCCGGCGGGGTGATCAGGCGATGTCACGAGCCGAGCATCTGATTCATCCAAGGTTCAGCCGGAAGGAATCCCACCGCTGGGGTGCGCCAAGTTTCAGCGGCCCGGCCCCGGTCCAGCACGACATGGTCGACTCCGCGTACGGTAAGGCCGGCGCTCACCGCGAGGCCGGCGGGTCCCGCGCCCACGACTGCGCAATCCATCACGGACTGGCCGGTCATGATCACCAGTTGTTAGCGGCTGTCCTCGTCTTCGCCGTACACCACCGTTTCCTGCTCGACCAGGTCCGCATCGTCAGCCTCACGGATGCCGCGGCCGATGTCTGCGGGCACCGCGTTCGGTTGGGCCTCGGCTTCGGCCATGGGATCGGCGGCGACCGCCTGTTCGGCCCAGTCGGCTTCGGGTACCTCAGTAGGCGGGGTGTCAGGACTGGAGAGGGACATGGTGCTCCTTGACGGTCACGGTGTTGTTGATCAAGGTCTGCTCCACCTTATGCCTCTCCGCAGTAATCCGATTGGGCACCCTGGAGACAGCTGCCCAGTGATCAAGGAATGAGTCGAATTACTACGGCGAGCGGAGGTGCTCACCTCGTACATGATCATGATGGCACAGCCGACGCAGCTTGGTGGTGCCAACGTCGATGGAGTGAGCACGGATCTCGACCGCATCGCATCGGGGCACCACCCCTACTTGAAGACCATCTGATCACGGTTGCCTGCCGGTATCCCACGCTGCGTGGGTTGCTCACGCTGTGCATGGCATGTGCATGCCATGCACAGCGTGAGCAACCTGGGTACAGGACGCACTCTTCAGCGGCGACGGCGCCGCGCTGTACCGAAGATGCTACGGACGATCTCCGTGCCGGCCGTACGCGCGAACTGCTTGAAAGCGCTCGAAGCCGTAATCTGCTCAACCACCGACTTCTCCCGGCGTTGCTGGGTACGCGACTGCCCCCGAGCCGTGGCCCGCGCCTCACGCTCGGCAGCGGCCTGGGCCTTCGCCCGCTCCTTCGCCGCCACCTCGGCCTGAGCCGCGGCCTCCCTCTCCAATCGCTCTCGTTCCGCCGCCTCAGCTCCTGCCTGCAGCTTCCGAGCCAGAATCTCGTGAGCGGAGTCACGATCAAGCGACTGCCCGTACCTCGCCATCAACGCTGACGCTGCGATCCCTGGCCGCAGCACCTCCTCCGGGGTAGGCGCCATGAGCGATTCCGGTGCCCGCATGCGGGTCCACGCGACGGGCGTCGGCGCGCCGTCCGGATCCATGACGGTGACGATGGCCTCGCCGATGCCGAGCTGTTGCAGTGCCTCGCTCAGGTCGTAGTGCGACTTGGGAAACGTGGCGACAGTCTGCCTGAGGGCTTTGGCGTCGTTGGGCGTATGCGCGCGGAGCTGGTGCTGGACCCGCGAACCCAGCTGTGCCAGCACATCGTCGGGCACGTCTTTCGGCGTCTGAGTGACAAAGAAGATGCCGACGCCCTTGGAGCGGATCAGCCGTACGGTCTGCGCGATCGCGTCCAGGAACGCCTTGGAGGCGTCATCGAACAACAGATGCGCTTCATCGAAGAAGAAGACCAGCTTGGGTTTCTCGACGTCACCGACCTCCGGCAGCTCGTGGAAGAGGTCGGCTAGCAGCCACATCAAGAACGTGGAGAAGACCGCTGGCCGGTCCATCAGGTTGGGCAACTCCAACAAGGACACCACTCCCCGACCATCCTGGGTGATGCGCAGCAGGTCGGCGGTGTCGAACTCGGGTTCACCGAAGAAGGCCTCGGCACCCTGATCGGCGAAAGTGATCAAGGTACGCAGGATCACGCCGACTGTCGAGGCACTCAGGCCGCCAATGTTCTTGAGCTCCGCCTTGCCCTCGTCACTGGTCAGATGGGTGAGCACCGCCCGCAGATCCTTGAGGTCCAACATGGGCAGCCCGGCTTTGTCGGCGTAGTGGAACACCAAGCCCAGTGAGGACTCTTGGACCTCATTGAGTCCCAGCACTTTTGACAGCAGCACCGGCCCGAAGGAACTCATGGTGGCCCGCAGCGGCACGCCGTTGCCTTGGCCGCCCAAAGCGAAGAACTCGGTCGGACAAGCTTTCGGCTGCCAGTTCTGGCCGATCTTCTGGGTACGCGCCAGCAGCTTGTCATTCGGCTGTCCGGGCGAGGCAATGCCGGACAGATCACCCTTGATGTCGGCGGCAAAAACCGGGACGCCGGAGGCAGAGATCTGCTCCGCCATCAATTGCAGTGTCTTGGTCTTCCCGGTACCGGTCGCGCCGGCGACAAGCCCATGACGGTTCAGCATGCTCAAGGGGATGCGGATGATGGCGGGTCGAATGGCGGCGTCGTTTTCCATCAAGACGCCGAGCTCGATGGCTGGCTCGTCAAAGGTGTAACCCTGAACGATCCGTCGCACGTCTTCGGTGAGTTGTTCAGCAACCGGCTCGCTCATGGCCAAATCGTAACGACGCACCATGGAGTTGCCCGAAGAAACTTGATTAGAGTGTCACAGTGATTTTCAAGCGCGTCGGGGACGTACGCCCGTACCCAGATCATGGTTACGTCCAGAAACAGTGGGCGGCTATCGCCCCGCACCAGGTGCGCTTGGACCAGCTCGTCACGACCAAACGGACATTGGACCTGGAGGCTCTTCTCGAGGAGGACTCAACCTTCTATGGCGACTTGTTCGCCCACGTTGTGTCCTGGCGGGGAGAGCTTTATCTCGAGGATGGGCTGCATCGCGCGTTACGGGCCGCTCTTCAGCAGCGGCAAACCATGCATGCAAGAGTGCTTGACCTGAAGTAACGCCGAACTCCAGGTAGGCTCTCACCGCACGGGGGACGGGCAAGGAGGAGCTCGCAACTCACGCATCGGGGTGGCTGCGGAGGAAAAGGAGTTCGACGTTGATTGGTCGGATCTTCCGCGTGGTCCGAACCCCGGTTACCCTCCTGGTCTTGTTCGGGATGCTCTTGTATGGAGCCTGGTGGGGGTACACCAACATCCTCAGGCCGATCCCACCGTTGCCCCCCGAGCCGTGCGTGGACCAGGTCGTGGCAAATGGTCAGCTCAAATCCAGCCAGGTTGTGATCAGGGTTTACAACGGCGGTGACCGGAAGGGCCTGGCGACCGATGTGGGCCGATCGCTGCGCGGCAAGGGTTTCCGAGTCGTCCTGACTACCAACACTGTGGAGAAGATCCAAAAGACCGTCATCGTTGGCGCAGATGGCAACAATCCCGAAGTGGTATTCGTCAAGTCCTTCTTCAAGGAGGCGATCGTACGTTCAGACAAGCGGGTTGACCGCACAGTGGACGTACTCGTGGGCAACAAGTACGGCGGCTTCAAGAAGGATGCCAAGACGACGTACCAGGTCGACACCACGACGCTCTGTCTGCCCTCCCAGTCAACGAGCCCAAGTCCTGCGCTCGGCGGCTGATCCAGGTCGTTCCCTGAAATCTGCATCACCAATGAGCCCAAAGGGACTTTGTTGTGGCTTTCGGGACTTACCGATGACTGCAAACAGGTCAACGCGCTCGATGACGTCGTGCGGCTCAAACCACTGGTAGAGCACCTCATCTACCACCCGTTGAGGCGAGTCCGCCGCCCAGAAGCGGCCAGGCGTCAAAACGCGGAAATCCACCTTCGGGGCAAAGAGTGCGACAAGGCGGTCAGTGTCCTTGGCTGCCAGAGCCGCCACAAATTGAGAACCAAGATCAGTCATCTGCCACCCTGTCCAGGGCGAGACTACGTCGACATGTTCGAGCCGGGCCGTCAAAGCCTCTGGTCAGATCCATTCGTGGCCTCGTGCGTAGAAGCGCCGCCTCAAACTCATGGATCGAGCTTTCTTCGTGACATGGCGCAGGAACGCGGCGTGCCGACGCCGCTTCGGCGAAGATCATGTATCACTCTTCTGCCCGGGCGCGCCAGCGGGCCAGCCGGCCCCGCTGTCCGACTGCTCTGAGGCGTTCCTCGGTGTTCACCCGCTGGTCCTCAGGTGTCACGATGAGCAGCTCATCCCCGGCTTGGATCCGCTCCCGTCCGTCTGGAAAGAAGGGCCGGTCGTCGCGGATGATCAAGGACACCACGGTGTCCTTGGGAAGCCGAAGCTCACCGACTTCGACACCGACGATGCGCGACTTGACCGGGATGCGAACCTGCAGCAGATCGGCAGAGATCTTGTCGAGTGGCGCGACCTCCACCTCAACATCCTGAGCCGACTCGTCATCGACCAGCCCGAGCCGGCGGGCGACGAAGGGCAGCGTCGGACCTTGCAAGCAGGTGAAGACGATGACGAAGACCAGCACGATATCGAAAAGGGCCTCTGCTCCCGGGACTCCCTGTGCGAGGGGAATCGTGGCCAGTACGATCGGCACCGCTCCGCGCAGGCCCGCCCAGGAGAGAAACACCTGATGCCGCGCCGGAATCTTGAACCACACCGCACATGCGACGACCGTGGCCGGGCGGGCGACAAGCGTCAGGAACAACCCTCCCGCAACCGCGATCAGGGCGGCATTTGGCGTCACCCGCTCTGGAAAGGCCAGCAGGCCGAGCATGACGAAGAGCCCGATCTGGGCGATCCAGCCAATTCCTTCCACGAAGGAGCGGGTCGCGGCACGGTGCGGCAGCTGGGCATTCCCCAGAATCAGCGCGCACACATACACGGCCGCAAACCCGCTGGCGTGGATGAGCGCGCTGATGCCGTAGGCGAAGATGGTCCAGACCAGGATTGCGAGTGGATACAACCCGGATGAGGGCAAGGCGACACGGCGCAGAATCTGCGCCCCGAGCCAGCCAAGACCGCCACCGATCGCCATGCCGCCCAGCAACTCGATCACAATCAGGCCGATCACGCCGGGAATCCCCAGTTCCATAGGCTCGCCTACGGCGAACGAGCTCGCCATCACCACCAGCAGCACGGTCGGCGCATCATTAAGACCCGACTCAGCTTCCAGCGCGCCTCGCAATGAGTGAGGAATGGGAACAGTGCGGAGCACAGAGAAGACTGCGGCAGCATCGGTTGGGGACGTCACCGCGCCCAGCAGGAGGGCAACCCAGATCGGCAATCCGAGGACGTAGTACCCGAAGAGGGTCATCAAGCCAACGCTGATCCCGACGCCGACCGTGGCCAGCAATGTGGCCAAGATGGTCGAGGACCTGATGTCGCTCCACCTTGTGGTGAGACCACCTTCGGCAAGAATGACCACCAGGGCGGCGAAACCGAGAGCCTGCGCAAGGTCGGCGTTGTCAAAGGGGATTCCGATTCCGGAGTCACCCATCACCAGGCCCAGACCGAGGAACAGCAACAGGGACGGCAGACCCACCCGGGCACCGATCCGCGCGGCGATGATGGCCGCGATCAAGACGACAGCACCCACCAGAAGGATGGCGTCGATCTCAATCATGCGCACATCCTTCCGGATGTTTACGCCATAGCGGCCGTTCTTCGGCAGGACTGTGCGAAGGGAGGTGCGTCAGGAGTCGCGACGGGACCGGGCTCGCCGTTTGCCCTCATGCATGGCCTGCACCCGGGCGATCGGAATGGTGTGACCCTCGGCTACCAGATCGGCGTTCAGCTGCTGCGCCGGCGGCATCTGATCCGCCCACGGATCGGCTCCATCCAGCAGGGCGGCCGCATTGTGCACGGTGAAGTCGGCCGGAACCACCTGGTCAACGTCCTCCCAGGCAAGGGGAAAGGACACGGGTACGCCAGGCCGGATCCGTGGGCTGTACGCGGCAACAACGGTGGCACCACCGGCACGTGTTGAATCTAGGAAGACCTTGCCTTCCCGCTCCTCCTTAACGAAGGCCGTTGTGCCCAGCTCCGGATCGATCCGCTCAGCGCGTACGGCCACGGCACGGGTGGCTGCCGCCACGTCTTCTGGTGACGCTCCGCTCGCCAGCGGCACAAACACGTGCAGACCCTTGGCGCCACTGGTCTTGACCGCACCAGCCATGGCCGCATCGGTGAGGGCTTGGCGGACCAAGTGCGCTGCCTGCACCACGACTGCAAAAGATGCTCCCTCCGGCGGATCCAGGTCGAGCACCAGATAGTTGGGGTGCTCCGGATCGGCAACCGTGAAGAGGGTGACGTGGTACTCCACAGCCCGTTGGTTGGCGAACCAGAGCAGCGTGCGGCGATCGTTGCACAGCGCGTACGACACCTCCCGCCGAGATGCCTCAGCCCAGATCGGCGCTCTGGTCACCCAGTCCGGTGTGTATTTGGGAAGGTTCTTCTGCATGAAAGGGGCCTGGCCGGGTCGGACCCGGATCACCGACAGCGGCCGGTCAGTCAGGCCGGGAAGGATGCCAGACTGCACGGCGTCGAGGTAGTCGATCAGGTCCCGCTTGGTCGCACCTGCCCCATCGAAAAGCTCCTCATCAAGATGGGTGAACGAAACCTCATCTGGCAATGTGCCCCCGCCGCTCATGGATCAATCATCAGCCCACCTGCACCCTGAGCCTGTCGAAGGGTGCACTTCGAGGAGCGCCATCCTGAGCTTGTCGAAGGCGCCGTCCTGAGCTTGTCGAAGGCGCTCAGCACTCATCTGCCGCCTCATCGGGATAATTCTCCGGGAAGTGGCACGCCACCTGATGCCGCGGCAGCAGCTCGACGAGCGGCGGCTCTTCGGTCCGGCAGATCTCCTGTGCCTTCCAGCACCGGGTGTGGAACCGGCACGCCGGCGGCGGCGCGATCGGGCTGGGTACGTCACCGGTCAGCAGAATCCGCTCCCGCTCCTGACGGCGCCGCGTGTCCGGAACTGGCACAGCTGACATCAGCGCAACTGTGTAGGGATGCATGGGCGCGTTGTACAGCGCCTCAGCGTCGGCCAGCTCGACAATCTTGCCGAGATACATGACGGCTACCCGATCCGAGACGTATCGCACCACCGACAGGTCGTGGGCGATGATCACGTAGGTCAGGTCGAATTCCTCCTGCAGGTCCTCCAACAGGTTGAGGACCTGCGCCTGAATGGAGACATCCAGGGCTGAAACTGGCTCGTCAGCAACGATAAGCCGGGGGCGCAGCGCGAGAGTCCGGGCGATGCCGATCCGCTGCCGCTGACCCCCGGAGAACTCGTGGGTGCGCCCACGATCTTCCCGACGGTGTGCCGTGGATTCAGCGAGGAGTAGGGGTCTTGGAAGATCATTTGCATGTCCCGCCGCAGCGGACGCAACTGCGCATCCTTCAGATGAGTGATATCGCGGCCCTCAAAAGTGATCTTCCCTGCTGTCGGCTCAAGGAGACGGGTCAACAGTCGGGCAGTCGTGCTCTTGCCGCACCCCGACTCACCGACAATCGAGAACGT
>JAJTCL010000134.1 GCA_021323255.1 Propionibacteriaceae bacterium
ATTCAGTACGGCCGAGCCGAGGTCCATGATCACCACGACACCCTGGCCGTCGTCCGCAGCAGCTATCGCCTCGGCTACGCGTACGGCGTCGGTGCCCAGGCGACCATCAGCCGCGCCGGCCGCGATCTCAATGTGCGGAACCGGCCCGTTCACCATCTGCAGTGCCAGTGCCACCGCCGCGCCAGCCAGGTCCGGGCTGTGTGAGACCACAACGATCCCCACCATTGCCCTACCCCGCGAACTCGGCGGCTAGGGCGTCGAAGAGCAGCGCCATGGAGGCTGCGCCGGGGTCCATGTGGTTGGCACTGCGCTCGCCCAGGTAGCTGGCCCGACCCTTGCGGGCGACCAGGGGTACCGTCGCATCCCGGCCCGCCGCAGCCGCATCACGCGCGGTCGTTACCGCGGTATCAAGATCACCACCGTTCTTGATCACTGTGTCCATGGCGTCCAGCGCAGGCACAAGCGCATCGACCATCGTCTTGTCGCCAGGCTCGGCCTTGCCGCGCTCAACGATTCCCGCCAGTCCAGCGCGGAGCGCGCTCGCAAGTGCCGCAGGATCGAGTTCCCTCACTGATCCGGCCGCTCGTCCGAAGCGCAGGAAGAACGTCCCGTACAGCGGACCGCTGGCACCACCGACTGAGGTGAGGAGCGTCATGGCGACTGTCTTGAGCAGTTCGTTCACGTCGGCGGGATGCATCCCATCAAGCTTCTGCATCACTGCGCCCATCCCTCGGGCCATATTGATGCCATGATCGGCATCACCAATTGCGGAATCCAGCTGGGTCAACTCCGCTTGGTTCTTGATCACGAGATCATGAAAACGTCGCAACCAACCCATCAGCTCCTCGGCCGTGACCGCGGCATTCGGCACGTTCCCTATATTCCCCACCCCTATATTCCCCACCGCAGCCCAGCCGTGTTGACCGGGGCATCCCACAACTCGATCCACTCTTCGCTGGCTCGCAGAACGGTGACCGAGCAACCAGCCATCTCCAGCGACGTGATGTAGTTGCCGACAAGATTGCGAGCCGCCGTAACCCCCGCCTTCTCCATGATCTTGGCGACTTCGCTGTACATGAGATACAGCTCGATGAGCGGCGTACCGCCCATCCCATTCACCATGACGATGACCGGACCCGACGTGAACTCAAGATCAGCGAGGATCGGCTCCATGAGTTGCTCGGCAATCTCCCGGGCACTTCGCAGCGGGACCCGACGCCGGCCGGGTTCGCCGTGAATGCCGATTCCGAGCTCCATCTCGTCCTCGGCAAGCTCGAACGTCGGCTTTCCTGCGGCTGGCACAGTACAGCTCGTCAAAGCCATGCCCATCGAGCGACCGGACTCGTTCACCGCTCGGGCCAGCGTCACCAGTTCGGGGAGGGAGCGACCTTTCTCGGCAGCAGCACCAACCAGTTTCTCGAGCAGCACGGTTACCCCGACACCGCGCCGGCCGGCCGTATAGAGCGAATCCTGGACGGCGACATCGTCATTGATCACGACGCTCTCGACCGTAATGCCGGTGTCAGCGGCTGCTAGCTCGGCCGCCATCTCGAAGTTCATGACGTCGCCGGTGTAGTTCTTCACAATGTGCAGCACGCCAGCGCCCGAGTCGACACCTTTCGTCGCCTCGAGCATCTGGTCAGGCGTTGGCGAGGTGAAGATCTCACCTGCACAGGCCGCATCGAGCATGCCAAGTCCGACGTACCCACCATGCAACGGCTCGTGACCAGAACCACCACCTGACACCAGACCGACCTTGCCCGTCCTTGGTGCGTCGCGGCGATAGATGATGCGGTTGGCGTGATCAACACGCACCTCCGGCCGGGCGGCCTCGATACCGAGCAGCGCCTCCGCAACGACGTCTTGGGGGTCGTTGATGAGCTTCTTCATAGCCGCGACCTTAGCCTGCACCATGACGGGCGGCACGCGTCGCCGACTTGTCAGCGTCGGTGGCCGCTATGGCAGCCACGGGCGCGGACAAGTCGGCTTTATGCAGACCACTTCTCCTCAATGCGCCCGTATTTCCAGATCGACAGCGCGATCACCCAGGTGAGGACGAACAATGCGACGATCGCGTAGCCGACGAAGTCCAGGTTGACGTTGGCGATTGCGGCTAGCGGCCCAGAAGTGATACCAGTCTTCTCGGTCAGAATAGAGATCAGCTCGATAGTGCCGATGATCAAGGCAACAGCGACGGACAGCGCAGTAATCGTGATGTTGTAGTAGATCTTGCGAACTGGCTTGGAAAACGCCCAGCCGTACGCGAAATTCATGAAACAGCCGTCGATGGTGTCCAGCAGGCTCATCCCTGCGGCAAACAAGATCGGAAGCGTCATGATCGCGTACCAGGGCAGGGCGAATGCCGCGGCACCGCCAGCAAGCACCAGCAGTCCGACCTCGGTGGCAGTGTCGAAACCCAGCCCGAAGAGCACCCCGACGGGGTACATCTGCCACGGCTTGCGCACCGTCTTGGTGGCACCCGACAAGATCTTGTTCATCAAGCCCCGGCTGTTCAACTGCTTCTCAAGGGCTTGCTCGTCGTACCTGCCGCGGCGCATTCGCCGGAACACCTTGAGGATGCCAACCAGCACGAACAGGTTGACAATGCCGATCACGTACAAGAAGGTGCCGGACACTGCAGTACCCACCACACCAGTGATTCGCTGCAACAGTGAGGAGTCGTTCCCCACCTGCCCGGCCAGGGCGCGTACGCCCAACGCCAGCAATGCGACCAGCCCGAACACGATCGTCGAGTGTCCGAGAGAGAACCAGAAGCCGACCGACACTGGGCGTTTACCCTCGGCCATGAGCTTGCGGGTCGTGTTGTCGATCGCGGCAATGTGATCAGCATCGAAGGCATGGCGCATACCGAGCGTGTACGCCGTGAGACCGAGCCCAACGCCCAACACCTCCGTTGAGCTGACCTGGTAGTGCTGCGGCGCCACAATCCCCACAAGTACGCCCCAGCCGAGTATGTGGAGCAACAGGACAAAACCGCCCATGGCGGCGATCGAGCGCCACTCCTGTGGACTGAGCCTGCCGCGAAGCCTGGCAGGCACGCTTCTCACCGCCGCGATAGCTGGCGCCGACAAGGCTGACCTCCTGCAATGCCGATTTCGATAGTCGTCCAAATGCGACGCTATCGCAGGTGGATCCCAGATGCGATAGCGTCGCAACTGCTTCCGAGCCGGCAGACACCGGATCGGGGAGAATCAAGAGGTGCAGGTCGGAAAGCCGAGTTCAGGCCGATCGGACTTCCCACCGCGGGTCCAGGCCGCACTGAGCGTGCTCAGAACTCAACACGAGCGCGTGACCAGAGCTCGCCAGGCCGTGATCGAGGTTCTAGACGGCACTGAGGAGCACCTGGCAGCCGATGAAATCGTGGCGCGGGCCGAGGCATCGGCTCCTGGAGTCCACCGGGCAACGGTCTATCGTGCGCTGTCGACACTCGGGGAGCTCGGGCTCGTCACCCACACTCACGTCGGCGGCTCTGCAACGGTCTACCACCTCGCGGTACCAGAACCGACCGGGCCGGCAACGTCAGTTCCGCATGCTCACCTGCAGTGCACCAACTGCCAGGCGGTGATCGACATTCCCGCTGATGCCCTGGACTCCTTGATCAGACGGGTGGATCGTGAGGTCGGCTTCCACGTTGAGCCACATCATGCTGCGCTGCTGGGCCTTTGCGCCGACTGCCGGCGCTCATCCCTTCCGGAAACCGGTCAAAAACCACAAAGCTGATCGATCCAGCACCGGCGCTATGACGGGCTGTTCGCTCCCATTCACCTCTGCGGTTTGCGACCACTTTCGGCAAGGGATGGGCCGGCAGGTGTGGCTGGAGCTGAAGCCGCAGGGGCGGTGGGCGTGGAAGTGGGGGGTGAAGGAGTCGATCTCCTGGAGCGCGCAGGCTTGGTGAGCTCCTCGAGGCTGGTCGCTCCGGGCAGATGAATGGTGAACTCAGCCCCACCCTGCGCTGAACGACCCGCGCGGATCCAGCCTCCGTGCTGGGTGACTGTCTGGGCAACGATCGAGAGACCGAGACCGGTCCCGGGGGTCTGCCGCGAAGAGTCGCCGCGATAGAAGCGGTCGAAGATGAAGGGCATGTCGACCTCTGATATGCCGGGCCCCTGATCGGCCACTCGAAGCCGATCGCCTTCCAGCTGCACCCGAATGGTGCCACCTGGCGGGCTCCACTTCACTGCGTTGTCGAGCAGATTGGTAACCGCGCGCTCCAGCATGTCGGAGTCGCCCGCAACGTAGAACGGATTGAGCTCCACGTCGAAGAGCAGCCCGTGCGCCCGCAGCCGGACCCGATCCAATGCCGCGTTCACTACGTTACGGAAGTCCAACAGCTCCGGTATGGAAGTGGTCTCGTCGCGCGCGAGTTGCACCAGGTCACCGATCAGTTCTGTGAACTCCACGAGCTGCGCTTTGACATCGGCCAGGATGTCGATCCGATCCTGTTGCTTCAACATGCCACTCGTAGCATCGGCTGCCAGCAACTCGATATTGGTGCGCAGGCTGGTGAGCGGCGTACGCAACTCGTGACCAGCGTCGGCGATCAGCTGCGTCTGCCGTTCCCGAGACGAGGCCAGCGACGAAAGCACCTGGTTGAACGACTCGGCAAGGACGGCGATGTCGCCGGAGGCCTTGATCTTGATCGGAGTGAGCTCCTTGGTGACGCTGATCTGTTCGACCGCTGCAGAGAGTTCGCGTACCGGGCGCAGGCTGGAGCGGGCTACCGTCGCACCCACCACCGCGGCGATGATCACACCGGCCACTCCGAAAATGATCAAGACCAGCCATAGTGAACTGAGGATGTCGTTGGTCGGTTGCAGCGGCCGACCCAGAACCAGGGCGTAATTCCCCAGATCGGTGATCGGCACTGCGACGATGCGGTATTCCTCACCGTCGGTCGTCACGCCCGATCGTGCCGAGTAGCCGCTCTGCAACCGAGCAACGGCGAGCTCCTCTGCGCCCAGCACCAGGTGATCGCGCTCGTCCGGAACATAGAAGGCTTCGCCATCGGTCCTCATTGCGGCGACGCTGACATTGCCGGCCCGCAATGCACGCTCGGTGAGACCACCGAGGGTTCGAATGTCCTGGGCAACCGGCACCGCTGCCAGCGAGGTGGCGATCTCGACCATCTCCTCGTCCAGCGCGCTGTACAGCGAGATGCGCAGCGTCACGTAGCCGGCCACACTCGTCACCGCGACGGCCAGAGCCACCGCCACCGTGGTCAGGTACGCGACACGGCGCTGCAACGGCAACGCTCGTAGCCAGGCCTTCAGCCGAGCAACCATGGACTCTTCGCCCGCCGTCTCAAGCTGATCATGGTGGCGTCTCACGAAGCACGTAGCCGACCCCTCTTACGGTGTGGATCAGCCGGGACTCCTCAGCAGCCTCGGTCTTGCGGCGCAGATAGCCGATGTAGACCTCCAACGAATTGGCCGTAGTCGGGAAGTCGAAGCCCCACACTTCATTCAGCAGCCAGCTGCGCTCCAGCACCCGTCGCGGATGCCGCATGAAAGCCTCGAGCAACGCGAACTCAGTCCGGGTCAGGTTGATCGACCGGGTCCCGCGTAACACCTCGCGGGTCTGGGTGTTCAGCACCAGATCACTGAAGGACAGGCTCTGTGCTGACGGGTCGGTCGAGTCGGCCACCGTACCCGCCCGCCGGACCAGGGCACGCAGCCGCGCAAGCAGCTCGTCCAGCGCGAACGGCTTGGCCATGTAGTCATCGCCGCCCGCATCGAGTCCGTCAACCCGGTCGCCCACCGCGTCGCGCGCCGTGAGGACCAGGATCGGCACATCGTTGCCAGCGGCGCGCAGCATGCGTGTCGTCTCCAGGCCGTCAAGCCGCGGCATCATCACATCCATGATCACTGCGTCCGGCCGGGTGGCGGCAAGCCGCGCGAGTGCCTGAACTCCGTCCTCGGCGCCAGTTACCTCATAGCCGTTGTACTCCAGAGACCGCTTCAAGGAGTCCCGTACGGCTTGATCATCGTCGACCACCAGGATGTGCATGCCACCAGCCTGCCAGACTCATCTAGCCGGGAACCGCTGTCAAGCGTGATCGCTGGGGCG
Source organism: Propionibacteriaceae bacterium (assembly GCA_021323255.1). Taxonomy (GTDB): domain Bacteria; phylum Actinomycetota; class Actinomycetes; order Propionibacteriales; family Propionibacteriaceae; genus Microlunatus. The sequence goes on from JAJTCL010000134.1 coordinate 6,088, forward strand.
GCGACTCAGCACCACCAGCGAATCCGCCGCCACGCTGAATAGCTCACTCCAGCGATACCACAAGAGCGAGCTTCACGCTCAGCTCAGCGACGATCTCTCAAGCTCGAGTGAGGTTTCCAGCGAACTCAGACCTCGCGGCCGGAGGCCATCGCCATTCGCGACGACTCATCCGCTGAAACCGCATCGATGAAGTTTCATCACAGCTGGGAATGGGGAATCCTGATTCCATGGGTATCCCCCGGGCCCAATCGCCTGACCAGGATCGGCCGGTCAGCCGTGCCTGGCTTTGGGCTATCGCTGTAGCGGCGGCGGCCTTCTTGTTCAGATTGGTTCCCGTGCTGCGCGGCGGTGGGCTCTTCGGACTGGGCAATTACGACGATGGGGTGTATTACGCATCAGCCACCGGGCTCATCCACGGCCTCGTTCCCTATCGGGACTTTGTGCTCCTTCATCCACCTGCAATAACAGTGCTGCTGGCACCGTTCGCGGCCGTCGCGCAGCTCACCAGCGACTCGTACGGCTTCGCGGCAGCACGCGTGGCTTGGATGCTGCTGGGAGCGGCCAACGCCGTGCTCATCTGGAAAATTCTGAGGCCCATCGGCCCGGTCGCAGCCGCTTTCGGCGGATTTTGTTATGCCGTGTTCTACCCAGCGATCTACTCCGATAAGTCGACACTGCTGGAGAGTCCGGCCACCACAGCGTTACTGATTGTCATCTTGCTGCTACAGCCCCTTGCTCATGCCGACTCGTTGCCTCACGGCAAAGCCTTGATCGCCGGGGCACTGCTGGGACTAGCGATGACGATCAAGATCTGGGGAGTCATCACTCTGCTGATCGTCCTTGGCTGGCTGCTGCTGCTCCGGCGGTACCGTGTCGCATTGCGTGTCCTGATCGCCTGTGCAGCCACCACCACGGTGATCTGCTTGCCGTTTTTTGTCGCGGCGCCCACAGCAATGTGGAACCAGATCGTCCGCGACCAGCTCTTCCGCGGCGTCAGTTCTGTCACCAGCCTCGAACGGCTCGAGCAGATAGTGGGGCTGAGCATCATCGACCGGGCGTACCCGCCCGCCATCACTGTCGCTGCGGTAGTCGTGCTGCTCGGCTGCGCAGCCTTGGCCTGGAGCTACCGGGAGGC
>JAJTCL010000135.1 GCA_021323255.1 Propionibacteriaceae bacterium
GACATGCAGCTGATCGCCGAGGCATACGACTTGATCCGGCAGGGGACTGGAGCCTCAGCTCCTGAGATTGCCAAGATCTTCCAGACCTGGAATGAAGGCGATCTTGAGTCGTTCTTGATCGAGATCACCGCAGAGGTGCTCGGTCACGCTGATGCCGAGACCGGTAAGCCCTTTGTCGACATCGTGCTGGACCGGGCCGAGCAGAAGGGTACCGGGCGCTGGACGGTCCAGAATGCGCTTGATCTTGGTGTGCCGATCACCGGCATCGCGGAAGCAACTATGGCGCGCGCGCTGTCCGGCTCGGTGCCGCAACGCGAGTCCGGCCAGGCCAAGCTTCCGGCCGGCACCGGAGAGTGGAGCGTGGCCAATAAGGATCAGTTCGTTGAGGATGTGCGGCAAGCTCTCTACGCCTCCAAGGTGGTGGCCTATTCCCAAGGCTTTGACCAGATCGCGGCGGCGAGTGCGGAGTACGACTGGAACATCGACCGTGGTGCCATGGCAAGAATCTGGAGGGGCGGCTGCATCATCCGGGCCCGCTTCCTGAATCGGATTACCGAGGCGTACGAGCGCAATCCTGATCTGCCCCTACTGTTGGCCGACGACTACTTCACCGAAGCGGTGAGCAACAGCCTGGCCGCATGGCGGCGAGTGGCCGCTGGGGCGGCCCAAAACGGCATTCCGATCCCGGCATTCTCCTCGTCATTGGCTTACTACGACGGCATTCGGGCCGAGCGACTGCCGGCTGCTCTCATTCAGGCGCAGCGGGACTTCTTTGGTGCCCATACCTACCAGCGAGTGGATAAAGAAGGCACCTTCCACACCGAGTGGAGCGCCGACCGCACCGAGCGTCAGGTCGGGGAAGCCTTCAAGCAGGACGTGCCCGCAGCCAAGGAGTCCGAGAAGGCGACCGACACCCCCGCATGACCCGCTTCGGTCGGCAGATCCTGCCGCATCTGGGCGGCCGAACCGTGCAAGCCGCGCGTGCCGCCGGAACCCGGTTGCGGAACGAGGTAGCGGCCGTTGGCTTCGCCGAGCGGGCCGGTGGCAACGGGCTGGTGCCCAATGCCGGGATTGCGGTGTTCTTTGCCACCGGGCCGGAGAACTTCTACCAGTTCGAGCAGTGGCGGTTGCCCCTGGAACATCTGGCCACGCAGCGTCCGGTCTTCGTGATCGTCGACCGACCCGACACCGGGGACCTGGTGCTTGGCACGAGCAGTCTCCCGGTTGCTTTTGCACGCGGCAGCGCGGCACTCGAACGGTTGGTCGCCGAACGGGACGTTCGGGTGGTGCTCTACCTGAATCAGCTCGAGGCGAACTTCCGCATGTTGCGGTTTGCCAGCCCGGTGCACATTCAGATTGGGCACGGCGAGAGCGACAAAGACTCGAGCATCTCAAACCAGCACAAGGCGTACGACCTGGTCTTCGTGGGCGGCGACGCGGGTCGTGATCGCCTCGGCCAGGCGCTGCGCGGTTTCGATGCCAACGAACGCACCTTGCTAGTGGGCCGTCCGCAACTCGACTACACCTACCAGGGCGCCCCGTCCTGGCCACCCGACTCCGGAATGCGAGTGTGGTACGCGCCCACCTGGGCGGGCGATCGGCCGAGCATTGCCTACGGATCGCTGGCAAGTCACGGCGTAGCGATCATCGAGGCACTTCTGGCTGATCCATCGATCCGCGTCATCTACCGCCCGCACCCTCGGACCAGTTACACCACGCGCGAGCATCGCGATGCGGACAAGGCCGTACGCGCCCTGCTGGCCAGGGCAGGCGACCGGCACCTTGTTGATCGCGACGGTTACGGCTGGCAGTGGGACTTCGCCGATGCTTGCATCACCGATGTCTCGGCAGTGGCCTATGACTGGCTGGCGACGGGCAAACCGCTGGTGATCACCGAGCCGGCACCATCGGCCTATCGTCCAATCTCACCGCTGCTCGACACGCTGCCCCTGCTAGCCGTCGCGGAGGCTGGAGAGGTGCTGTCGAAAATCCGTGCCCTGCAAGGTGATTCGGCAGCGGGGGAGCAACTTCGCGATCTGGCATACCACTATTTCGGGGATGTCAGCGCTCAGCAGAGCACGAAGCGATTCGAGGATGCGATTGAGCATGCCTACCAGATCCAACGATCCTGGTAGGCCTGCGCCGACTCAGAGCCCGCGCAGGAAATCGATGTCGTCGTCGGGTGCCTTCGGCGTTTGCTTCTGCTGTCGGGCGCCGGACGAGTCCGCATTAGGCCGACCGAGCAACAGCCAGCAGACCGCGCCCGCCAGCGGCAGGCAGATGATCGCAGTCGCCCAGAGCCAGCGAGGCATCCGGCGGACGGCGTACGGCGGGGCCTGAGCAACCTCGACGACACAGTAGATCATCAGCAACCCAATGATGATGATCGGTAGATACCGCCCCATAACCGAAGTATGCGTCTTCGGTCCGGGTCGACACAACACTCCACACCAGTGCCTCTAGGCTGTCGGGATGCCTCGCGGACTGCCGTCGCCATGCCTAGGCGGCGAGATGTGAGCGGGCACGGCAGGTAGTGGTGACGGCCGGTTTCGATGTCGGCGCCGAGCGACCCGCTCGCCCGACGATTGCTCAGCTGCGTGAGGTGACGCAACCTCCGAGCGTACGTACCCGTGCCGCCGCTGAGCACTGGGTGGCCAGTGCGTATCTGCGGGATATCTCCCCGTATCTCACCCGGATCCTGCTGCGGGGTGGGTTCAGTGCGAATGGCGTCACCTGGCTGATGATCATCACGGCGGCCGCAGCTGCAGTCGCTACCAGCTGGCCCACCTTGCTTGGCGCGATTCTTGCCGTGATCTTGGTGCAGCTGCAGATGCTGTTGGATTGTTGCGACGGGGAGGTAGCGCGGTGGCGGCAAACCTCCTCGCCACGTGGTGTGTACCTCGATAGGGTCGGGCACTACGTGGCGGAGTGCGGGATCGCCGTCGCCCTGGGCGTCCGTGCCACCGGTGAACTCCGGTTCAGCGGGGTCTGGATCAGTGCCGGGCTGCTGCTCGGTTTGTTGATCGCTCTGAACAAGGTGGAGAACGATCTCGTGCATGTTGCGCGGCACTATGCCGGCTTGCCGCAGATGAGGGACGCCGAAGAGGTGCGGAAGCCCAGAGGAAGCGCGCTACGCACTGCGCGGCGGCTGGCAGGACTGGTTCCGTTCCACAAGGTCTTCCACTCTGTCGAGATGTCGATTCTGGTGCTCATCGCCGCGATCGTTGATCTGTTCGTTGGCGGTGCAGCGACGAAGGTGCTGTTGGCCGCACTCGTCATCGCGGCCGGTGTGACACTGATTGGTCATCTGGTTGCCGTGCTGGCATCGCCCAGGCTGCGATGAGTGGGCCGGTGCGGCCGACGTTCGGGGTCATTATTTTGACCATGGGCAACCGGCCAAAGGATCTAGATCGAAGTCTCGCCAGTCTGCTGAATCAGCGTGAAGTCGACCTCGATGTTGTGGTGGTCGGCAACGGGTGGCAGCCGGTTGGCCTTCCTGAGGGGGTGAAGGCCCATGGGTTGAGTGAGAACCTTGGCATTCCAGCTGGTCGTAACGCCGGAGTGAGTTTGGTACAAGGGGAGTTGCTTTTCTTCCTCGACGATGACGCCCGCCTTCCGGAGAACGACATCCTGGCTCGGATGGCGATGGAGTTCGCTGCTGATCCAACGCTCGGCATGATCCAACCCCGGGTTGTCGATCCTCTTGGCCGAAAGGCTCCCAGGCGATGGACTCCACGATTATTCGTGGGTAATCGAGCTCGGAGCAGTCCCGCGATGAACGTCTGGGAGGGCGCAGTCGCCATCCGGCGCAATGCGTTCGAGTACGCGGGCGGCTGGCCCGAGCCCTTCTGGTACGCCCATGAAGGCATCGATCTCGCCTGGCGGGTGTGGGATGGCGGTTTCCATGTTCGCTATGACGGAGGAATCGAGGTGCAGCATCCGGCGATCGAGCCCACCCGGCATGCCGAGTTCTACCGGTATCAGGCTCGAAATCGCGTCTGGCTCGCCAGGCGCAACCTCCCGCTGCCCGTCGGTGTGCTCTATGTATCGGTGTGGGCCGGAGTGTCGGCGGTCCGACTACGCTCGCGAACCGGCCTTGCAGAGACCCTGCGGGGCTATCGGATTGGGCTCAGCCAACCCGGCGGCGAACGGCGCCCCATGAGTTGGCGGACGATCTGGCGCATGACACGCGCCGGGCGTCCACCGGTAATTTAGCGAGCGTGGAGCAGGCCGATAAAGGTAATCGGGCATGGTCTGAATGGGCGATCGGCCAGGTGGAGGCGGATGCGAATCGGAGCGCTGACACCCACCTGCACACCTTTCCACTGCCGCCGGAGTGGCGGATCAGTCTCTACTTGAAGGATGAGTCGGTGCATCCGACCGGTAGCCTGAAGCACCGCTTGGCGCGGTCCTTGGTGCTCTACGGCCTGTGTAACAACTGGATCAGCGAAGGCACCACGCTCGTTGAGGCGTCTTCTGGGTCCACCGCTGTCAGTGAGGCCTACTTCGCGCGGCTGCTCCACCTGCCGTTCGTGGCTGTGATGCCGGCCTCGACCGTAGGAGAGAAGATCGAGCTGATCGAGTTCTACGGCGGGCAATGCAAGCTGGTGGCGGATCCGAGCACGATCTATCAGGTGGCAGCCGAGCTGGCGGCCAGCAGCGGCGGGTATTACCTTGATCAGTTCACCTACGCCGAACGGGCCACTGACTGGCGCGGTAACAACAACATTGCCGAGTCGATGTTTGATCAATTGAGCCGCGAACCGTTCCCAATACCGATCTGGGTGGTGGTCGGCGCTGGCACCGGGGGCACGAGTGCCACCCTCGGCCGCTACACCAGGCTGAAGAAGTACCACACCCGGCTTTGTGTGGTCGATCCCGAGGGCTCGGCGTTCTATGACGGGTGGAGGAACCGGGATGCCGCGGTCACGGCTGCCGGCTCGAAGATCGAAGGAATTGGTCGCCCGCGCGTCGAGCCCAGCTTCGTGCCATCGCTGGTCGATCGAATGATCGCGGTGCCAGATGCTGCATCGATTGCGGCCATGCGCTGGTGCACCCACAAACTGGACCGCTGGGTCGGTGGGTCGACCGGCACCAATATGTGGGGCGCCCTCCAGCTGGTAGCGGAGATGAAGGCCGAGGGCATGCCCGGCAGCGTGGTCACCCTGCTCTGTGATGACGGCAGGCGTTATGCCCATACCTACTACGACGATGCCTGGGTTGCCCAGCGAGGTTGGGACCTGGCTCCGCACCTGGCCACGCTCGAGGCATTCGAGACATCCGGGATCTGGCCAGCCACCGCGCTTGGTGGTTGAAACTCACGTGCACGTTCGTTGCCTACGCGATGCACACGGTGCAACGCGTGTGGAGCGACTGGAACGAACGTGCACGTGCGTTTCTGGTGAGGTAATCAGAGCCAGCGAGCGGCGAGGATGAGACCGGCTGCGAAGCCGGCGGAGCTCGCCAGCTCCGCCAGCCCGGTGGCTTTGAGTACGCCGATAAGCGCCAGACCGCTGGCTCCGGACATCACGGTCCGCGCTGCGGGAATGATCAAGATCAGGCCGGCCAGCCCAAGCAGCGCCCACCAGCTGGTGAGAAGGGCCGCGACAATGAGCAGCAATGCGCTGAGTGCGACCAAGAGCAGGTACCAGACGCGTGTCCTGGGGTCCCCAAGCCGGGTTGCCAACGTTCGCTTGCCAGTTTGCTGATCGCCCTGGATGTCACGGAGATTGTTGGCCACCAAGATCGCGCACGCCAAGGCGCCAACCCAGACCCCGGTAAGCAGCGTGGCGAGCGAGACCTTGCCCACCTGCACGTACGCGGTCCCACAGACCGCCACCAGTCCGAAGAAGACGAACACGAAGACTTCGCCCAGCCCGAGGTATCCGTATGGGTGCTTTCCACCTGTGTAGTACCAAGCAGCCAGCACGCACGCCGCCCCCAGCAGCAGTAGCCACCACTGCTGGGTCATGATCACCAGGCCAAGTCCAGCCAGACAGGCGATGCCGAAGCTGACAAACGCCGCCCGCTTCACCAGCGGCGGGGATGCGAGCCCCGAACCGACGAGCCGCTGCGGACCAACTCGCTTGGTGTCGGTGCCTCGGATGCCGTCGGAGTAGTCGTTGGCGTAATTCACCCCTACCTGTAATGCCAGGCTGACGACGAGCGCCAGGGCTGCGGCGACCCATGAGGCGCCCTGCTCGAAGACAGCCAGGCCCGTTCCCGCGATCACCGGAGAGCAGGCCGCCGGCAGGGTACGCGGACGCGCCCCGGACAGCCACTGCGCCGCAGTCGGCCGAGGAGCCGTCTCGGCGGTCACGCGGTCGCCTGCCGCTCAGCACGCATGTTCGTGATCATCGATATGATCGCCATTCGATCTGGTTTGCCGCTGGCCAACCTCGGCAACGGATCGAGATGGATCAGTTCACGAGGCACCGCATAAGCCGGCAACGACTCTCGCACCGCCAGCCGGAGCTCCTCTAGAGAGCCTGGCGAATCCGAGATAGCAATGACCGTGGTGCCCCACACCTGGTCAGCGAGACCCAGCACGGCGACCTGAGCGCCCCTAGCAGTCGCCCAACGCTGCGCGGCCTGCTCCACCTCTGCAAGATCAACCTTGTGGCCGGCGGTGATCACGATGTCGTCCATCCGGCCGAGCACCACCAGTTTCCCGGCTTCCCAGCACCCTCGATCCTGAGAGCGAAGCCATCCCTCCACGACAGCCTCAGCGGTGAGATCAGGACGCAGTCGATAGCCAGCGAAGAGCGTCGAGCTCCTGATCATGATCCGGCCCTCTTCGCCGAGTTCAACAGCGACCCCCCGCAGTGGCTCTCCGTCACAAACGCAGCCGCCGCAGGTCTCGCTCATGCCGTAGGTAGGGACGGCTCTGATTCCTGCGGCGATCGCGCGCTCCACCAGCCCGGGACCTGCCGGGCCGCCGCCGACCAGGACCGCACTGAAGCTGCCCAAGGCTGCAGCGGCCTCGCCACGTTGCAACGCCTTGTCCAGCTGCGCCGGAACCAACGAGATGTAGCGCCGCTGCGACAGCCTGCCGGCTACCTGCGGCAGGTTGCTCAGATCGGAACGCACCGGCACTGCGCGCGTACCGGCAAGGTGCGCGCGAGCCAGCACCATCAGGCCGGCGATGTAGTGCACCGGCAAGGCCAGCGCCCAGTCGCCAGGTCCACCCAGGCGGTCGTCCATCGCTGCAACCGA
>JAJTCL010000474.1 GCA_021323255.1 Propionibacteriaceae bacterium
CTCGATCGGGGTGGCGAACTCCAGCATCGCGTCCGCCATACCGGCGATTTCGGCTACGGTCTCGCCCTTGCAGCGCAGGGCCACGACGAAGGCGGCAAATTGAGCGGGGGTTGCCTCGCCACGGAGGATCTGCTGCATAGCCCAGCTCGCAGTCTCTGCCGTCTGGTCCTCCCCGCGGAGTAGGCCAGTCAGCAGTTCCGGCCAGCTCATCGATTGAACCTCAGCCACGAGAGGCCAGCGACTTACCGGTTTTGGCGCGAAGCATCGTGGCAACCGCCGTCGGCAGCCGCAGCGGATCGATGGGATGTCCGAGCACTCCGTCGGCACGCGACCAGGTGGCCAGCCACGCGTCGTCCCGCCGGCCGGTAAGCACCAGGATCGGCGGGCAGTTCGCAATCTCGTCCTTCAGTTGGCGGCACAAGCCCATACCACCCGGCACCGCCTCGCCGTCCAAGATCACAAGATTTATCCCCCCGCCATCCATCGCTGCAATGACCGCCGGCTGCGTCGCCACCTCAACCACCATTACCGGCGGCAGGTCGTTGGCCACCTTCCGACCGAGCGCCAACCGGATGTTCTCCCGAACGGTCCGGTCCGAGGAGTAGACGAGGATGATCAACTCTTCGGACACCGGCTTAGCGGCGTTGCCGCTCGGCTGGTCGGCGTTCATCGTCTGCAGCTCCTGCGTTTCTCGCGGCTCCCGGCGGAGCCGGTCGATCCTATCTTGATCGATCTGCCTCTCGCCCGCGGTTGGCCGTCCACGCCGCTTGCGCCTCGAGCCGGTCCAGCCGGCGATCCTCCCGACGGGCTTCGCGCTGACTGTGTGCGAACCACTGAACGAACAGCGCGGCCAGCACGATGACAGCGATGACATCACCGGCCGCCCACATGATTCCGCCACCGATGTGCTGATCCTCAAGCGGAGTAGGCCCCCAGGCGCGGTGGAAGGACTCGTACCAACGACCAGCAAGGACAATCGACGAGTCCATGATCGTCACGCCGAGGAACGCATGGAACGGCAACATCAGGAACACCAACAGCAGTCGAAGCGGATAGCTGACCCGTCCTGGTACCGGGTCAGTGCCGACCAACGGCCACATCAACATCGAGCCGATGATCACGAAGTGAGTGTGGACGAAGGCGTGCCAGAAGCCCGATTCCAGGGAGATCTCGTAGAAGGGTGAGTAGTAGAGGGCGAACGGCGTGGCGATGAACAGAGCCAGCGCCAGCGGTGGGAAGGAGACGATTCGGGCGAACCGCGAGTGCAGCACTCGCAGCAGTGTCGCTCGTGGCCGCGAGGGCAGTGTCCGCAGTGCCAGCGTCACCGGGGCGCCGAGCGCGAGGAACAGCGGCGTGATCATCATCAAGATCGTGTGCTGGACCATGTGCACGCTGAACAGCACGGTGTCGTAGGTTCCGAGGCCGGACATCGTGGCGATCACGGCGCTCCCCACGCCACCGGCGAGAAAGGCCACACTGCGCTGGATCGGCCAGCGATCACCCCGACGGTGCAGCACAATCAAACCCCAGATATACAGCGCCGCCGGGATGGCCAGGCCCAGCAGGAGCCACCACTCATACGTCCACTCCGTGAGTAGCCGGGTGGGCGTCAAGGGAGGCGGCGGGTTCGGTGGGGTCGCATGAAATGGCAGCATCGTGACCAGTGTGGCGACCACTCACTCAGGATAGGGCGGCAGCTACCCGGCCAGCCAAAGTCGTTATCTGCAATGTCGTGCCCAAGGGTGACCTCAGCAGGTGATACGGCAATAATGAGCCCGTGGCCCTACACACCCATGCCGTCAGCGGCTCGATGACGAAACCGGCCAGCGCGCTGCATCCGATTCCTCAGGTGCGGCTGCGTGGCCGGGAGAGCCGCCCGGACTTTGTCGCGGTGGGGACGATCATCTGGTTGGCATCAGAGCTGATGTTCTTCGCCGCGTTGTTCGCGGCCTTCACTGTGGGACTTCGAGACGGCGAAGTTGAACCTCATCTTCGCACCCATCAACACCGCTGTCCTGGTCGCCAGCTCGTTTACCTGTCAGATGGGTGTGTTCGCGGCCGAGCGGGGCCAGGTGAACCGGACCGGCTCACTCGCCAATCTGAGGCAGTGGGGCCTGCGCGAGTGGTACATCCTCACCTACTTAATGGGGGCATTCTTCATCGGTGGTCAGGTCTATGAGTACGCAGCGCTGTTCCGGGAAGATCTCACCATCTCCTCCAGCGTCTACGGTTCCGTGTTCTTCCTCGCGACCGGCTTCCACGGGCTGCACGTCACCGGGGGTCTGATCGCCTTCCTCCTCCTGCTGGGACGCACATACCTAGCCCGTACCTTCACCCACGAGCAAGCTGTCAGCGCCGTTGTAGTGTCCTATTACTGGCACTTCGTCGACGTAGTGTGGATCGCGCTGTTCGGCGTGATCTACATCCTGCGTTAGCCGCGCATCTGAGGGCCGAACCACAACTGAATACTTAGTAGCGACTGCAACCCCGACCGAGAGGGAGCCCGTGCGATTCCTGTCTTCGAGGCGACGGCACCCAGCTGCCAAGGTCGCCTTGCTGCTGTTCGCGCTATTCGTTCT
>JAJTCL010000475.1 GCA_021323255.1 Propionibacteriaceae bacterium
AATAGATCCGGACCGTCTTCTTGCGCTCGGTGAGAATATGCAGACGTCCGCCGCAATGGCCGCAGACGCCAAGACCGGAGAGGGAATGACGCCGGTGGGCTCGTGTCACTTTCAGTGACCCGGACTGGTTGGCGCTGCGGGCAAGCGCGGCCTGGTTGAAGATCTCCTCGTCCAGCACGGGTTGATGAGCCCCAGGCACCCAGCCGCCCTGTCCATCCAGCAACTGGCCAAGGTAGAACCGGTTCCGAAGCAGGCGATTGAGGGTGTCCTTCGTGAAGGGGTTCCGTCCCCGGTTCCCGGTCGTCCGGTAGCCGGCCGTGTTCAACGCGTCGGCGACATCACGGTCACTCTTGCCTTGCGCCGCAAGTTGAAATGCTAAGAGCAGCCCGGGATAGGTCCCGGGATCCGGGACCGGCAGCCCACTCTCCGCATGCTTCTTCAGGCCAAAGGGCAGCACACCGTTATACAGTCCCTGGGCTTTCCGCTCGGCTTTCCCCTTCTTCGTCTCCAAGGAGAGGTTGTCTGAGTAGAACTGGGAGAGGCCAACCAGCATCGTCAACATCAACTGCCCGGACGGGCTCGAATGATCGATCTGCTCGCCCAGGGAGACGAATCCCACGTGAGCTTTCCCCAAACGCTCGAAGGTCTCGAAGGCGACGCGGCGATTCCGAGCGAAGCGGTCAAGCTTGTGCACCACAACGACATTGAAGAGGCCGGCCTCGGCGTCGGCAAGCATCTGCTGGAAGTCCGGTCGTTTAGCGAGATCGTCGGACCGGGCACTCTTCCCCTCATCACGGTCGGCGCCGACTGCGTAAACGCTTCTCCCATGCAGGTCTAGCGCGTCACCGTGCTTCATGCGATCCTTCGCAGGCACGCAATTCCTTCACGATTTCCAGTCGTCGAACTTCGGGTCTGCTTGACCCACAGCTCGGAGAGACCTGATGCCCCGCCCCACCCATCTCGCTCTGACCATTGCCGTTCTCCTCCTTGCTCCTCAGCTCGCGCTGATCTCAAGCGTGTCTGCTCAAGTAACCCCTGAGGCACAACGCTTTGGCAACGAAGAACAGGGATACGCCGGCCAGTTTGGCGAAGTGCTGACCGAGCTTGATGCCTTCTGGGTTGAAATCTTCGACGCGTCTGGAGCGCTCTATCGCACACCCAGCATCGTGGCGCTCGATCAACCCGTCAATACCGGCTGTTGGCCAGCACGTCCGGAGGATCTCGCGTTTTACTGCCCGCCCGACGAAGGCATCTATTACTCTCCTGACTTCTTTTTGGAGCAGGAGCGTGATATCGGCGACTTCGTCCCGATTGTCGTGATCGCGCATGAATGGGGCCACCACATCCAATGGCTGGCTGGTGTCCCCCAGGGTTCCGCTAACGCCTTCGAGCTGCAAGCCGACTGCCTGGCCGGCGCCTACGCCAGTGACGCTGGCCAGCGAGGGCTGCTTGATCAAGGAGACGTGACCGAAGCCGTCGCCGCTTCGGCTGAGTTTGGTGATCCACTCGGGCTGCCGCAAGACGCTCCCGGCGCGCATGGCATCAACGATGATCGCGTCACCTCCTTCATGCGCGGCTACCTCGATGGCGTGACAGGCTGCGACTTGCGCCTCACTTCAGCCCCACAACCACCATCCCAGCCTCCAGACGGAGGACCCGCCGCGAACCCCGGATCCGCCCCACAGAGCCCCAGTGTGGTGCCCCCTCCATCCGCGCTTGAACTCCCGCACGGGCAATTGTTGCGGCTCTTTGACGAGGGCGCGACGACGCTAGAGATCCTCGCCTCGGGCTTCCCCGATCCGGTCGAGGCGACCCGCCTCTTGCAGACATGTGGCTGGTGTGCTGAGAGGCTTAGGCGCGCCGAATCAGGCGCAGGATGAATAACGACACCACCGCCCCGATGATGGCCACGACGAAGCCGCCCACGTTCCAGTCGAAATAGGTCCCCCGCCCGGTGAGTGGGCTGAACAGAAAGCCCCCCAGAAAGGCACCGATGATGCCGACGATGATGTTCTCCAACCAGCCCTGCTCGCGGTTGGTGCCGGCGATCAGGCTGGCCACCCAGCCGGCCAATGCCCCAAAGATGATCCAGGAGATGATGCCGAGGCCGCTTTCCATGATGATCTCCTCTCCGGCTATAAACCGCATACGACGAAGTCCCGGCCTACCGAGGGACTATGCGGTGTCAAGACCCCAGCATCGACCTCAATCCGTAGAGTGGTTCAGCCTGCTGAAAAAGTGAACTGGTGTCGCCTCACCGATGAATTCCGGTCTCGGTGCCGAGATGTGACCAAGCTGTCGTCATGAAATCAAGCCAATCGTGGTCTGGGTCTACTCACCAGGAGCGGCAGTGCCGCTCATCGATCATGCGCGCTTCGTGCAGCCTCACCTTGGCTCTCCCCAACATTCATGCCCTCTCGTTCACGGTCGCGGGGTTCAGCCGCACCGCGAACGACACCCACGGGGCGTGCGCGAGCGCCGCGCGCATCGTCGCCTCGTCGGCGAAGTGTCCGGAGAGGCGGCGTCCCTCGAAGCGCAGGGTCACGACCTGCTGGGCGAACGGCCACGGGGCGACCGCGACCCGCGCCAGATCACGGCTCTCGGGGAGCACGGACATCAGCGTCTCGCCGTTCACTGTTGGCACGCCGCTAATCCGTCGCGTGTCACGTTGCCCCCCGCAGATCGCCAGCGACAACGCATCCCAGACCGCGATCAACCGTCGATTGCGGACGATGGCGTCTGGCGCAGCATGGACCGCAAAGTCGGGGTCCGACTGGAGCTCGGTCAACAGCCTCGTCTGGAAGGCATGCTCCTGGTCCAGAAACGCCTGCACCGCCGGGTCGGTCGGACCATGCGCCGGATCGTGCCGCTCATAGAGACCCGTGCCGTGGAGCGAGACCAGCAGGGCCGGGTACCGTCCGAGGGCGAGAACCGTGGGTCCAGCCGTCGACCAGATCGCTAGGTGTTCCTCGCGCGGCAATTCAAGGAACGAGAACGGGCGGCCGGTCGCCGGGTTGAGAGTTGGCGCCGCCTCCCAGGCCAGCCAGCCGTCGTCGTGCCGCTCGGCGGCCATGCAGACCTCCTCCCACGGTTCGGGTCGGGGAAAGCGCGCGGTACCCCAGGCCCGGGCCAGCTGACCGGCGACCCAGGCGTGGGCCGGCTGGGTGATGATGACGACGCCGACCGCATCCGCACGGTGCAGCACACGAACCCCCGTTCTTTCAATTGGCCGGTGTGTCCGGAACCGGCGGGTCGACTCAGGCGTCCGGGGCTTCGGCCTCGGTCGTCGCCGCGACGCGAAGCAATTCCACGGCGGGCGGCTCCAACAGGATCTCGCTCAGGTCTCGCAGCCAGGCGCGCGTGCTGTCCTCACCGCCGACTCCCTCCTCGCGGAACGCCTCGAAGGCATCCAGGTCGGGCAAGACCAACTCGTATTGGAGGGCAGGCCCCCCGGCGGTCGGGTCAGCGGGACGAGCAGCCGCGCTTCCAACCCCTGTCCGCGGGCGGCCTCCACCTCCTGCCCCAGGAGCCTAAGGGCACGGACTGCAGCGGTGCTACCGGTCACGCAGGGCGCGTGCCGCCGATTGCCATTTGCACTGACGCTACCGAAGCTATGGAAGAAGGGCTTCTTGAGGGCACCGAACAAGGGCGACGCCGTCAAGCGAGGTTGTGCAAGGAGCGGAAGCGATGGGGATCGGTGTCGCCACCGCGTCATGACAAAACAGGCACAGACCCGATTGACATTGCAGTCGTTCCACCTCCCGCGTCGGCGAAAGCCCTCATTCGAGGACGAGACGGCGATCCGTGGCGAAGCTGACCATCGGACTCTTCGAGAGTTGGCCGCCGCTTTCGGGGTCAGCCACGAGACGATCCGGATGGTGTTGCGCCGGGTACAAGCGAGAGTCGAATGATCCCCACCGCGCTCTACGGACCGAGTCTAATGGACGAGAGGCCGAGGCACAGGAATCGAGTGCCGGGAAGTATCATGAGAATTCAGGAC
>JAJTCL010000136.1 GCA_021323255.1 Propionibacteriaceae bacterium
ACGCTCCTCGACGCGACAGCCGAATATGTGCTCTACGACCGCCATATTCCTTCAAGTTGGATCTGGCGGCGGTTCACCCGTAAGCGGGCGCTCGTTTCAACTGGCCGTTGACGACGAGGTGAGGTGCCGGAGCAGTTTGCAATGGTTGGTCGAGGGGGAGGATCCCAGCACTATCTCCTGAGCCAGGTGCTCTCGAGGCCGTCGAGGATGAGGTCCAGGCCGAACTCGTATTCGTCGCCGTAGTCGTAGCCGGGCTGGAGGACGTGATCGATCGTCAGCTCGGCGAGGCGTGGGTACTCCTTTGTAGGGAACTGCAGCAGGAAAGCCTTCGCGAGCTCTGAAGTCTCTTCTGGGGTGCCGAAGGCCAGACTCTGTTCCTGCAGTGCGAAGCCGTAGATGTAGCTGTCGAGGGCTGAGAACGCGTGGGCGGTTAGCTGCAAGGAGAAGCCGGCGTCGCGGAGGCATCCGATGACTGCGTCATGGTGACGCAGCGTCGCTGGCCCGGGCGTCCTCCGCGATTCCATCAGGCCAAGGGCCCACGGATGTCGGGTCATGACCGCGCGGATCGAGAGCGCCCGCCGCCGCATATTGTCCTTCCAGGCGTGCTCGCCGGCGGGTAGTTCGATCTCGCTGAAGACGGAGTCGATCATGCCGTCCAGGAGGTCGTCCTTGTTGGAGAAGTGGTTGTAGAGCGACATGGTCCCGCCGCCGAGCTCGTGGCTGAGTTTGCGCATACTGAGGGATTCGATGCCGCCTGTGTCGGCGAGGGCGATGGCGGCGCGCAGCAGCTGCGCTCTGTTCCATGGGCGTCGGGGTTCGGGCCTCGGCTCGGGCTGGATGGCCATTCTTCTCCGCATCTTTGGCGTACTTGTCGTTATCCGTATTGACATACGTACGGCGTACGTATAACGTACATCGTACGCGTACATTGTACGTGGAGACTGGATGAGAGGCAACCGGCTCCTCAGGCACGCCAGTCCTCTTCCTTTGAACGGAAACCACGATGACCAACCGCACCGAGTACTCGCCCGTACAGCAACACGAAAGTGAAGCGCAGCCGCCCGCATCTCGGTGCTTGGCTGCCCACTGGTCGATCCGCAACGCAAGTATTACCGCAGGAATCGCACTGCTGCTCATGTCCGTCGTCGCAATCTTCGGCAAGGTCGTGGCCGTAGACGGACTGGTGACTGAGGGTGATGCGACACGAACGGTCACTGACATCATGGCCTCCCAGGGACTGTTCCGGCTCGGAATCGCCAGCCTGGTCGTGGTGATCGCCCTTGATGTGGTGGTCGCGTGGGCGCTCTATCGTGTATTTAGCCCGGTAAGCAGGAATCTCTCCATGCTCGCGGCGGCGCTCCGACTCGTCTACTCAGGCGTTTTCATGGTCGCGATCGGCCAGCTTCTCGGCGTGATTCGCCTGCTCGACAACAACGGCAACCTTGCGGTTTTCGGGGCAGCCCAGGCTGACGCTCAGGCAATGTTGGGCATCACTGCTTTCAACGATATTTGGTACCTCAGCCAGTTCTTGTTCGGCCTTCACCTACTCCTCATCGGCTACTTGGCCTACCGATCCCACTACATCCCCCGGCTGTTGGGTGCCCTGCTTGTCATCGCTGGTCTCGGATATGCGACCGACAGCATGGGTGCTGTGCTCTCCCTCGGCTCCTGGACCGACATCAGCTCGTTCACATTCATCGGCGAGTTCCTGCTCGCACTCTGGCTCCTGATCCGGGCTCGCCGCATCGCTGCGACCGCATCCGCACTCGAAGAACAGCCGGTCACTGTTGCGCCCTGAGTGAGCCCGCCCAGACGCACAAGGAAGAAAGAAGAGCGAGGATCGAGCCGCGATCCGTTCGCAGCGGGGCCATCACTGGTCGGGTCGGACGTTCTGGTTCAGGTGAAAGAGGTTGTCCGGGTCGTATCGGCGTTTGAGCGCGGCGAGCCGGGCCAGCTTGCCTGCCGAATACGCCCGTCGCACGCCGGCCTCGCCCTCGTCGCCGAGCACGTTGACGTAGACACCGCTGGCGAACGGCTCGAGCGCCGCCCCGTACCGGCGGGCCGCCGCGATGCGCTGGCCGTCTTCGGCGGGGTCAGTCCAAGCAGCGGAGGCAACGAACTCCACCAGGATGTTGCGGTGGCTGAACGCGCTGTCCTCATCCGACCTTGCAGCGATCGCGCCGCCGTAACCCTGGAACGAACCGTTCGGCAATAGCGCCGGATCGACGGCTGGGTCGGCTTGGCCCCGGGACAGGAACGCATCGATCGATTCGTCGGAGAGCTCCGGTAGGTAGTGACCCTTGAAGTAGCGCCGCCGCAACCCAGGACGGTGCCACTCGTCGTCGATGGTCTGGAGCCGCAGGTAGGACAACTCTTCCACCCGCTTGGTCAGCGGCGTGCCGAGACCGGCCACCTGAGACACCAGCCGCCGGGCCTGATCGGTGTCGCCCACCCAGACAAAGCCCAAGCTGGCCACCGCGCGGTTGCGTAGCTGTGCCGGCACATCCGGCGAATCGGCCATCGTGCCGACCCAAGCGGTCGGCGTGGCTTGGACCGGTACGCCGTTGCCGAGCAGGTCACGCCAGCGGCGCATCGCTGTCGGAGCCGCGGCCAGATCGAAGGTGTGGTCGATCAGCATCGCGGACGTGCCGACCTCATGAAGATGGAATTCGAACTCAGTGACGACACCGAAGTTGCCGCCGCCCCCGCGCAGCCCCCAGAACAGGTCCTCATGCCGGGCCCCGCTAACTCGCAGTGTCGTGCCGTCAGCGGTGACCACCTCGTACGAGGCGACGTTGTCGCAGGCCAGGCCGAACCGCCTCGCCAGCCAACCCATCCCGCCGCCGAGAGTCAGCCCGCCCACCCCAGTGTGGGAGACGTTGCCCGCCGTCGTCGCCAAGCCGAACTGTTGCGCTGTCCGGTCCAGGTCCCCGAGCAGCGCTCCACCCTGCACCCAGGCTCGGCGAGCGTCAGGATCCACCCGGACCGCACGCAGTCCCGACAGATCAATCAACAACCCGTCAACCGGCACCGAGATACCCAACACGCTGTGTCCGCCGCAGCGAACACCGATCTCCAGGTCGTTGCTCCGTGAGAAGTCGATGGCGGCCGCCACGTCGGCGCTACTCGCGCAGCGCACCACCACTGCTGGCCGGCGATCCACCATTGCATTCCACAGCGCACGGGCCGAGTCGTAGCCATCTTCGCCAGGCAGCATCACCTGACCGGCTACGCGGCGCCGCAGCGGCTCAACGTCAACGCGACCTGTGCTGACCATCTGAACTCGATCTTTCCAGCGAAGCCCCGTCTAGCAGGCCCGATTGACCAAGCAGGTCTCGTCGGAACGGAAATAGGTCAATCAGAAATACGGTCACCGGAGAGCAAACCGACCGCATCAGGGAGCAGGGGCAGCCACAGGCTCATCCGACACAACCTTGTTGGCCACCGCCCGGCTGACGCGCATGCCGGCCATCACTGCGGTCCCGAAGAGCACAAGGGCGTTGATGCCGTGCAGCCATCCAATACCGGCAACCGAGTGGGAGAAGAGACCTAGCGCCACCTGGAGCACAGTCACCCCGAACACGATCAGTGCCCATTTGATACCACCCGGCACCTTGGCAAAGAACGAGCTGATCAAGAAGAGCAGCGAAATGACGGGGAGGACGAAGATTCCAACCGTGGCGTGCCAGGAAAATCCGGTGTAACCGCCCAGCGCAGGCGTGAGTTCGGTGGATTGATCAAGGGTGCCGCCCCGCTCAACCCACTTGATCAGGCCGAACATCCCGTACGAGATGGCTGCAGCCTGCAACGCCACGCCAGCTGCGACGAGAAACGCAAGAACCCGATAGGCCTGCTTCATCTGTGTACCCCCACAATTACGGTTGCCTGCAGTCCAGGTGACTGAGGAAAAGGTCCGTAGTCAGATTCTGACACGCGATGGTCAACGGCTTCGCCAGCATCGGCAAGGTCGGCACACAAATGCGCGTCGTACAGACGAGCTTGGACCCCGACTGCGCGCCAGATCGTTTCGGTCAAGAAGAGGTATGCCAGCGGTGGCTCTAGCTGCGCTTGTTGATGACGGTGCTGTCAGAACCAGGTACCTGTTTACACCTGGTAGGCATCCATCCACACAGGTGGTCGAAGTCCATGGCCGGGCCCTCCCTGACAGCCCAAATCTGGATCGACTTGCGAACCTTTGATTCGAGCAGGTGGCAGGCTCCAGCTATGGGGCAACGAGAACTTGGGCGATTCGCCGGCGCTGCGGTGATCATCACCGGTGGAGCGCACGGTATCGGCCGGGCCTGTGCCGCCCGGTTGGCCGAGGAAGGCGCCCACATCGTCGTGGCCGACCTTGATCAAACCGCAGCCCAGCAGGTGGCTTCGGGTCTCGCTCCCAAGGACCGCAGCCATGTTCCTGTCTGGCTGGATGTGACAGATGCGTCCTCCGTCGAGCGAGCTTTCGCCGAGGCAATATCCGGCCTCGGTGGCATCGACGTCCTGATCAACGTCGCCGGCGGCGACACAAATCACGGCACGTTCGAGGAGACGGCCGACGAGGTCTGGGTCTCGATGATCGAGCTCAACCTTCTCGGTGTGGTCCGATGCTGTCGGGCAGCGATTCCTTACCTGCGGCGCAGTGACAAGAATCCCGCGATCGTCAACGTCAGCTCGGTCAACGCGCTCGCCGCTCTCGGCAGCGAACCCTACTCGTCCGCGAAAGCAGGAATCGGCGCCCTAACGATCAACCTTGCGGCCAGTCTGGCGGCTGACGGCATCCGAGTGAACACTGTTGCTCCAGCCACGATCAGGACTCGAAATTGGGAGGGACAACAGGGCGGAGCCGATCGCTTCCGCCATCTCTACCCGCTCGGACGGGTCGGGGAACCTGAGGACGTCGCTGCCGCGGTCGCCTTCCTTGCTTCCACCGACGCTGCCTGGATCACCGGACACACACTTCCCGTCGATGGCGGACTCCTGACAGGTGCCAGGCCAGAATTCCAGGACGGGCCACTGTGACGCGTTCCGGCGGGTCACCCGCGGAACGTTCAGCTGTAGGGCCTCGCACGGCTCCCCGCAGGGCGACCGGGGAGCCGCAGCATGGTCGCCACCCACGCATCACTGGAGCCGAAGTGCAACGCTCAGCTGAATAGGCTGGCTGGGCAGACCCATGCCACGCTGGAAAGGCCTTCAGGGATGCCGTTCG
The DNA here is from genome assembly GCA_021323255.1 of Propionibacteriaceae bacterium. Taxonomy (GTDB): domain Bacteria; phylum Actinomycetota; class Actinomycetes; order Propionibacteriales; family Propionibacteriaceae; genus Microlunatus. Next base: position 5,204 of record JAJTCL010000136.1, read on the forward strand.
GCAGTTCTGGGCTCGGAGTGGTTCATGCCTCTGCTCTTGCCTGCCTCCCTTGTCTTTCTGGGTATTTCCTGCCGTTCGCCGTCGTCAGTTCGATGCTCTCCAGCGCCTCAACAGGTGCGCGATTGACCAGGATTGGCTCGGCCGCATTCTGGCCGGCAGCATCGGGTTGTACGCACTGGCCTTGTTGGCACAGCCTTTGGCGCCTCGTGTGGGTATTCCTCCTCGCTACGGTCGTGCTGGCGGCAGCCTCGGGCGCTGAGGACGAACCGGCGTGATGGAACCGCGTAGCCGCCGAGTTGCCAGATGGAAAGTTATCGACACGCGGGATTTGCACGAAGAAAACGTGTGAGTGCCTCCGCCAGCTCGATTGGTGCCAACTCGGCCATGTGGTGGCCAGAGTCGATGCCATGTCCGTCGACTTTGGTGGCCCAGTTCCGCCAGATCACCAGTGGGTCGCCGTACAGGGCTTCGAGATCGTCGCGGGTCGACCAGAGCACAAGCAGCGGCGGCTGCACCCTCCGTCCCAGCGCCCGATCGGCTGATTCGTCTCGATAGTCCACGGTCAACCCCGCGCGGTAGTCCTCCAGCATTGCCCGGACCACCGCGGGGTTGCGCAGCGCTGCGCGCCACTCCTCATAGTTCTCCTGGCCCATCAGGTTCGGATCGCCGTGGTACCAGCTGTCGGGGTCTGCGTTGATGACCCGTTCGGGTATCTCCGGCTGGGCGAAGAAGAACCAGTGCCACCAGGCCGTGGCGAAGCGAACGTCGATGCGATCAAGGTGTTCGCTGACCGGCAGGCAGTCGAGCAGCGCGACTTTGGTGACCGTGCTCGGATGGTCCAGGGCCAGCCGAAAGGCATAAAGGCTGCCCCGATCATGCCCGACAACCGAAAACCGCTCGTGTCCGAGGGAAGTCATTGCGGCGAGAAGCTGGCCAGCACCGACTCGTTTCGAATGCGGGACATGATCACCGGTCGGCATGGGCTTGTCTGATCGGCCGTACCCCGGCAAGTCCAGGCACACCACTGTGAACCCACACTTCACCAGTTGTGGGGCGACGCGGTGCCAGGTCGCCGAGGTGCGTGGGTGGCCATGGAGCAACAGCACCGCCGGCCCAGACCCACCCCACCGCCCGAATAGTCGCAGAGCACCGCCAGGAATCATGCCTTCCACGAATCCCTCAAACACGCTGACAGTCTTCCCGACGCGCCTGTGGTCACCGAACCCCAGCCGCACAACGCAACGGCTGTGAAGTCAGCTCTTTGAAGCCGACAAGTCTTCGTTGTGCATGATCTTCAACGTGTGGTTGCGCTCGGCGCTATCCGTTCGTGGAAATCTCCGCAGCGCCTTGGAACAAAGGTCACGTCAGGGAAGGTAGTTGTGGGGATGGCGAGACTCCCAAATTTGAAAACAGCGCACCTGCCCACATTGAACTCTAAACGGCTCAAATATATTACTGTTGATTGCCGTACAGTACTAGCAAGTTCTGATAGTCAATTGGATCCGGATCAAAAACATCATCATAGGTGTCGCCATTCATCAGTACGTCTTCTGTCATTCTGTGTGCAAGGCCGACCGCATGACCCATTTCATGAATGGCAACATTCGTTTTCGCACCACCTGTCAAGGAGGCGGAATATTCTATATGACCTCCGACGGTAAAGCCTCCTGACTCGTCTGCATCGAAGTTACCATCGCCGTCCACAATATCTTCAGGAGCCACCGCTACCGTTACGCAGTTAGTGTTTGGCTGGCAGGTCTGGACGAGCTTGATATTCAGACATTTGCTGCGATTCCAGGCGGTAACTCCTTTTTGCATTTCGGCGACCCAATCAGGCGTTACATTCTTGGTTTCAAAGGTAATGACGACTCTGGCGGCCCCATTGCGTTTCCATGGCACCTGATGATCACTCGGATCCTGGTCCTG
>JAJTCL010000137.1 GCA_021323255.1 Propionibacteriaceae bacterium
CGGGCAACAATTCTGGTCGCGCTGTTCGACAGCATCGGTGTGCTCATTGTGGCGCTGATCCTGGGTGTCCCGGTGGCTCCCGCACTGGCGGCGCTTGTCTTCATCGGCGCCTTCGTCCCGATCGTCGGGGCGCTGGTCTCGGGTTTCGTTGCCGTGCTCGTCGCCCTTGTCGCGCTTGGCTGGGTCCAGGCTCTGATCATGCTTGGTGGCGTCATTCTGGTGATGCAGATCGAGGGCCATGTGTTGCAGCCGTTCCTGCTGGGCCGGGCAGTCAAGCTGCACCCGTTGGCTGTGCTGATCGCGATAGCAGTCGGCATCATCGTCGGTGGCATCGTCGGAGCACTGATGGCGGTACCGCTGCTGGCGTTCACCAAGTCGTTCGTGCTGTATCTGGCTGGGGCGGCGGAGCCACCCTTGGGCAGAATCCACCCGCCGGCACTGCCGCTGCGCCGGGCACTGATTGCCCGACAGGGGCGATCTTAGAGCGCTGAGCCCTTCTTGTACTTGGCGTAGGACATGTTCCAGTCGGAATAGCCGTTGCCGTGTTCCATGCCGCGGCTGGTGCCGGTGGTGATCACTGGATCGCCAATGAGGGTGCGATGGAACAACCACGCAGCATCACCCGTGCTCATCCCGACGCAGCCGTGACTGGCGTTTCGTCGGCCAAAGTGGCCTGCGTTCCACGGCGCAGCATGGAGAAACTCGCCGGAGGAGGTGATCCGCATGGCGTACTTCACCCGCAAGTCGTATTCCTCGCGGGCGCCGATCATCTGGTTGGTCATCCGGGTGGTATAGAGCTTGTCCATGATCAGCTTGACGCCGCTCCGGGTCTGCCAGCCGGGCTTCCCACCGCTCACATAGATGCGGCGGACAAACTTGCCATTGCGATAGACCTTCGCCACATCGGTGGACAGGTTGATCTTGGTGATCATCGATCTGCCGACAGTGAAGTGGGTTTTCTTCGACAACTGGCCGTAGATGCCGCCGCCGGCGTTCAGGCCATTGATGTTGGCTGCCACAGTCACCTTGGTGCCCGGCTTCCAATAGTTCTTGGGCCGGAATCGCACTTCCCTGCTGTGGTACCAGTGCCAGCTACCCTCTTGGGCTGGTGAGGAGGTGACGTGCAGGTTCTTCTCGAATTCGCGCCGATTCTTCACTGGGACGTCGAACGTCACGATCACAGGCATACCAACCCCGACCTGGCTGCCTTTGAGCGGATAGAGCGTGGGATAGGTTTGCTCAGCCAATGTCAGGTTTTGGGTACGGAAGGTCGTCGTCACCGTGCTGGGCTGGTTGGCCTGGTTCTTGCCCACTGATATCAGCTTGTACGCCGCGGCCGGCTCCAGCCGGTCGCTCGCCGTCCATCGCGTGCGGTCTTTGCTGATCTTGCCGGCGACCGTGCCTCGCTGGGTACGACCCTTGCGATCCTTGTTGGTGTAGCTCAGCGTGACTTTCGTCAGGGTCCCCGCGCTCGCAGCTACCGAGACCAGGGTGTCCACCTTGACCTTGCTGGCACCATTCTTGACGTTGGCCTTCAGCGCAACCGGATCCGGCGTTGGAGTCGGCGCTGCCGTGGAGGGACTAGGTGGTGCCGACTGCTGTACGTCACTCCCGGCCGACGGAGGAGTATTCGGTGTCCCGGCGCAGGCCACCAGGATGGTTGCAAGCATCACTGCTCCGGTGACCCCGGATAGCCTGCGCATTCTCCTGGTTGGCATCAACGTCCTCATGTATGACTGCATTCAACTGGGCCGGTGCACAACTGGCTATCTAATGTGCCATCGGCGGGTGGGGTTTCCTAATTGACCTAATGTGCCATCGAGACGAGATCAGTGCCATCCGGCGCGCTGGGCGTTGCAGAATCGGTATCCGGCGTGGCCCGGCTTCGCAGCGGCTTCTCGCGCATGGTGAGGGCGATCACGAAGGCCACCGCCATGAATGGCACCGCCACCAGAAATACGTCGTCCATCGAGCGGGTGAAAGCCTCGAGTACCCAAGTCTTGATCGGCTCCGGGAGAGCCTTGATCGCGGTCACATCATCGGTCCTGATCGGTCCGCTCGGTGCCTGATCCGCTGCTCCGACAATCTCGCTCAGATGGTGCTTAAGCCGTATGTTCAAGATCGCTCCAAGCAGAGCGGTTCCGATGGCGCCGCCCATGGAGCGGAAGAAGGTCACCGATGCGGTGGCCACACCCATGTTCCGCCGATCGACGCTGTTTTGTACTGCGGTGACCACCACCTGCATGGTGAAGCCGAGGCCGGAGCCGAACGCGTACATGATCAAGGCCACGACGTAGTACGGGGTATCGACCTGAAGCGTGGAGAATGCCAGCAACGCTCCGCCGACCACCAGTGCACCGGTAATCGGCATCCATTTGTAGCGGCCGGTGCGCACCATGATCTGACCACCGCCGATCGAGGTCGTGAAAATGCCGACCACGAGCGGCAAAATGGCGAGGCCAGACTGGGTCGCGTTCATGCCCTTCACGGCTTGCAGGTAGATCGGCAGGAAGACCAGGCCGCCAAACATGCCGATTCCCATGATCATCGCGAAGATGATGTTGGAGGTGAAAGTCCAATGCTTGAAGAGCTCCAGTGGGATGATCGGCTCCGTGGCCTTGGACTCGACGAGCACGAAGAGCGCTGCCAGGACCACAAATCCCACGAGCAGCGAGATGCCAATCGCAGAGGTCCATCCTTGATCTGGACCAGCCCAACTGAGGTACAGCACCAGGCTGGTCACCGAGCCAACGATGGTCGCCGCGCCCAGGTAGTCGACCGAGGCTTGGCGGCGTACGTGATGCAACTTGAGTGCAAGAGAGGTGACAACCAGCGCCGCAATACCGATCGGAATGTTGATGAAGAAGATCCACTCCCAGCCGAGGTTGTCTGTGAACCAACCGCCCAGCAGTGGACCAGCCACGGAGGAGACACCGAACACGGCGCCGAAGAGTCCCTGGTACTTGCCTCTCTCGCGCGGCGGAATGACATCACCGATGACGGCAAGTGCGAGAGACATGAGGCCGCCGGCGCCAAGGCCTTGTACGGCTCGACCGGCGATCATGACGTTCATTCCCGAGACGCCGAGGCCATCGGCGATTTCCGGAGCGAAGCCGCAGATCAGCGAGCCGACGAGGAAGACGACAATCGCGGCTTGGAATATCGGCCGCCGACCGCGCAGGTCCGAGATCTTGCCCCACAGGGGAGTGGCCGCAGTCGCGGTCAGTAAGTACGCAGTGACCAGCCAGGAGAGCTTGTCGAGTCCGCCAAGCTCGGAAGTGATCATGGGCAGAGCAACCGCAACGATGCTCTGGTCGAGCGCGGCAAGGAACATCCCGGCCATCAGCCCGCCCATGACAACGAGAATCTGGCGATGGCTCAGGTAGTCACCGCCAGGGCTGGCTGCGACGCGCCGTTACGCGAGTGGACGACTCAGTGGCGGTTGTAGACGCGCCGGCAGCCGGGGGCTTCCTCTCCTCCTTCCGTGCACCGCCCAGCTGATCCTCAGTCATGCCTTCTCCATCGTCTGGTTCAGTGCCTCTACGTCGGCGGCGAAGCGTTTCAGCAGCCGGTCAAGTTCTTCGAGGTCACGAGGTTCCCATGACTCGAGACACTTCTCGAGCAGATCCCGACGAGAGCGCAGTGCAGCCCTGATTCGTGCTGTGCCGGCATCGCTCAGCTTGACGCGTTGGGCTCGCCCGTCGGCCGGATCAGGTGTCCTCTCGATCAGGCCGGCACTGTGCAGTTGAGCGACGTGCCGCGAAACGGTGGAGGCGTCCAGATTTGCGCAGACCGCCAGGTCGGTAACGCGGAGCGGTCCAGATGTGGCAAGGGTTTTCATGAGCCAGAAGGTCCCGCTGTCGAGCGTCTCGCCCTGACCTCGCTGCCGCATGAGTCGACCGATTCCCAGCAAGGCGTGCATCAGCGATTCGACCGAGGCGGTACGTGAGGACGTCGACTGCAGGGAAGCTTGCATGCAGCAAGCATATGACTACTTGCGTGCTGCATGCAATTGTCACTTCGGCTATATAGTCCAAAGCCTTTTCGCCGGACACTCGGTGGACGTGGGGTGAAATACCCTGGACGGCCCTGAATATATAAAGTTGATCCTTCTTTTTTGGAAAGGATGGGTTTACATTCGCGGCATGACTACTTCTGACATGAAGGCGATCCTGGAAGAGCTCGCAGCAGGACGCATTGACGCTGCGGAGGCAGCCCGCCGGATCGATGCCTTGAAGGCCTCGCAATCCCCGGCGGAGCCGCCGACCGAGCCGACCAACGAGCAACTAGCTGGATCGGAAGCTGACTCCGATGCCTGGGCGGCCGCCACTGACTGGCCGCAGTCCGGCGACGCTTCCGCGGCCCCAGAGCCGGAGGCCTCGCCCTCCGAGCCCGGGGCCCCCACGGAGGAACCGGTAAGAGCGAAGGCGGTCAACGTGGGAGGCGTAGAGCGCATCTCCGTCCGGGCGGTCGGGCGGCGGGTTCGCATACTCGGCGAGACCTCAGTCGCGACGTTGTCCGCCGACGGACCGCACGTGCTGCGTCGCAACGGCTCAATCCTCGAGGTCTCCAGCGACGGTGAGTTGGGCGCCTCACTCGACGGATTCAGCATCCTGCGAAGCGCTCCCCGCAGCCTCGATGATTTCCGTTCATTAGGCCTCGGCAAGGAACTGTTTCTGCGCGTCAACCCGAATGTCATCGTCGATGTCGAGGTCACTGCGGGCAGTTTGAACACCGAGCAGGTGCCGCATCTCGGCAAGGTGCGAGTCACCGCTGGGGCTGCCAAGCTGTTGGACGTCGCCGAGATCAACGACGCCCTCATCCAGGCCGGGCAGGCCACCATCAAAGGCACGATCACGACCGGTCGTAGCCGGGTCCGTACCGAGTCGGGCACGTTGTCGATCACTTTGGCTGATGACTCGAACGTTACCGTCAGCGGTGAGGCCCAGCTCGGCAAGATCAGCTGGACCGGAGGTCACAGCGGTGCCGGCGATGAGGTCGTGATGGGCAGCGGCAGTGCGAAGCTCGACATCGAGGTCGTCATGGGTCATGCCCAGGTTCGAGTCGGCTCCGACATGAGCAGCGAGGCCGGCGTCGGATGACCCAGCGCTCGGGCAGGCCGCAGGAGCGACTTGAGCACCGCGCACCGAGCGACTGTCCGGTGTGCGGTGATCAGCTCGCCGTCATTCGGCTGGGTTGCGGCTCGTGCGGCACCGAGATCGCCGGTGTGTTTCGCTCCTGCGAATTCTGCGCGCTCAACGAGAAGGAGACCGAGATGCTGCGCGTCTTCCTTTCGTCTCGAGGCAATCTTCGAGAGGTGGAGAAGCACCTTGGCGTCTCCTATCCCACGGCGCGGCTACGATTCGCGGAGTTGCTGGAGAAGCTTGGTCTCGGCGAAACACCTGAGCCGGAGACCGCATTGACCCGGGAGGAGATCCTTTCCGAAGTGGCTTCTGGGGCGCTCACCCCAGACGAGGCGCAGGAACTGATCACTCGGCTTTGATGCAGCGTTGCTCAAGATCACACAAGCGCCCCGGATGTCCGGGGCGCTTTGTGTGATCTTGAGATGGCAGTCAGCCGCGAAACGCCTCGACCTTCACAACGGTGACGTTGATCGAGCGACCGTTAGGCGCGACGTAAGAGACTGCGTCGCCGGTCCTCTTGCCAAGGATGGCCGAACCGAGCGGCGACTGCGGGCTATAGACGTTGGTGGAGTCAACGCTGTTATCCAGGCCCAGCAACTCGCGCGAGCCCAGCAAGAACGTGTCGGTATCGGATTCGTCTCCGTCGAAAGCGATCGTCACCTGGGTGCCGGGGGCGACTTCGTCAGCGTTCGCCGGCGATTCACCGACCTGAGCCCGATTCAGCATGTCGATGAGCTGACGAATCCGAGCCTCCTGGTGTGCCTGCTCCTCGCGCGCGGCGTGATAGCCGCCGTTCTCACTCAGGTCCCCTTCCTCACGCGCCGCGGCGATCTTTGCCGTGACAGCAGCACGGCCCGGCCCGGACAGGTGATCCAGCTCCTTTCTGAGCTTGTCGTACGCCTCCTGGGTCAGCCATATCGTCTCGGTGGCGGAGTTTTCAGACATCTCCACAGGTTAGCAAGGGCAGGCCAGGGCATTTCAGTTCAGAGTGCAGCCCCTGACCACCACCGTGGTGGCTCGCCGCAGGGTGGTAAACACCAGACTTGCCTCCACGAGGCGATCGGTACCGGCAGCAATGGGCAGCTGCTGCTCCCCGACCGGCTGGTAATCCGCAGCTTGTGCCAGTACCCGGCAGGTCGCTGGCAGAGATGGATCGCGGCGCTCAATAGAGATGGTCGCCGAGACGGAGGTATCGGAGTCAATCCGGAAGGTCACAACCTGGGCATCGACCGCTGGTCTGGAGTGCAGCAGTGCGGTCCACACCAGCCAGGTCAGAGCCAGCACTGCGCCGACGCCGATCAGACCCACCAGCACCGGACGGGGCATCCGAGGCTTGGGATAACGGCGGCGGAGCCGCTCGGCAGCATCTGCCACCCCGACAATTTAGTCTGGCCTTGCTGCTCGCGCATCGCGCGGTTTCGATCCGCCTGCTTCGTCTGATGTCTGAGCACGGCGGGCGCGCGGTCTCGACGCTCGCAGCATCTCGAGCAGAGTCCCAACCATCTCGGTAGACGGGAGATAGCGGCAATGCCAAGGCAGGCGGTGGAAGCATGACAACCATGTCCCGTCCGGCACTGCGGGTAGACGCTCAGGGCCAGCGTTTGAGGCTGCTGCACGTGCATGCCCATCCCGACGATGAGTCGAGCAAAGGCGCAGCGACCACGGCCAAGTACGTGGCCGAGGGCGTGGACGTTGTGGTCGCGACCTGCACCGGCGGCGAGCGCGGAGCGATCCTCAACCCAGCGATGGACCGGCCAGACGTCCTGGCCAACATCGCCGACATCCGACGGCAGGAAATGGATCGCGCTCGTGAAATTCTGGGAATCGAGCAGGTCTGGCTTGGCTTCGTTGACTCCGGCTTACCCGAGGGAGATGATCCGCCGCCGCTCCCCGAGGGTTGTTTCGCCCGCACCGACGTCGCTGAGGCGGCTGCTCCACTGGTCGAGGTAGTCCGGTCGTTCCGCCCTCATGTGATGACGACTTATGACGAGAACGGCGGCTACCCGCATCCGGATCACATCATGTGCCACAAGATCGGCGTTGCGGCCTTTGAAGCGGCAGCCAACCCTGATGCCTACCCCGACCGCGGCGCAGCCTGGCAACCGCTCAAACTCTATTTCTCCTTTGCCTTCTACCGGGAGCGGATGGTGGCGTTGCATCAGGCGATGCTTGCCCGCGGCCTCGAGTCGCCGTATGGCGAGCGGCTCCGGGAGTGGCCTGAGGATCCCAAGCATGCCGCGCGGATCACGACCCGGGTTGCCTGTGCCGAGTATTTCCCGGTGCGTGATCGTGCGCTATTCGCCCATGCGACTCAAATCGACCCAGACGGCCCGTGGTTCGCGGTTCCACTCGAGCTGCACAAGTCAGCCTGGCCAACTGAGGACTGGGAGTTGGTGCGCAGCCTGGTCCCGACGACGATCCCTGAGGACGATTTGTTCGCCGGGATCGCCGTGCCCGTGGCGAGTACAGTTTCAGCATGATCCTTCTCGAGGTCGACCCGAATGTGGTCAACCCGGGTTGGACGCCCTTACTCGTCACGCTGCTTCTGCTCGGCGCCATGGTGTTTTTGTACCTGAGCATGCGGAAGCAGTTCCGAAAGATCCGCACGCCGGAGGACGACGAGACGGAGAACGCTGAGGATCCCACATCTGAGCGGCCGCCGCCCAGTACCCAGGGCTGAGGCCGGCCACCGGATCTGTCGCTGTTGTACAGCGCATAAGGTCTGAGGATGACTGGCGGCAACCGCCTCGCTTCGGCGACCAGCCCCTACCTGCTCCAGCACGCCGACAATCCAGTGCAGTGGTGGCCGTGGTCAGAAGAGGCCTTTGCCGCGGCGGCAGAGCGGCAGGTGCCGGTCTTCCTTTCCGTCGGGTACGCGGCATGTCACTGGTGCCACGTGATGGCCCACGAGTCCTTCGAGGACGAGCGTACCGCCTCCATGATCAACGAGCACTTCGTCGCAATCAAGGTCGATCGTGAAGAACGCCCGGATGTCGACGCGGTGTACATGCAAGCGACTCAGGCATTGACCGGACAGGGTGGCTGGCCGATGAGCGTTTTTTTGACACCTGATCGCAAGCCTTTCTACGCCGGAACCTATTTCCCACCTACGGCACGGCACGGTTTGCCCTCCTTCCACCAGGTGTTACAGGCGATCAGTGAGGCCTGGCGCGACCGAAAATCAGAGATTCTGGTGAGTGCGTCAGAGATCACGCGACGACTGTCGATGCAGCAAACACCAGCCGGCTCAGAGATGTTGACGGCTGATGACTGCAGCGAGTCAATCCTGTTGCTGGAACGGGAATTCGACCCGACGCACGGCGGCTTTGCCCACGCGCCGAAGTTCCCGCCGTCGATGGTGCTCGAGGCGTTACTTCGCGACGGCGGAGAAGCTGCAATGTTCATGGCGGGACTGACGCTGGAGGCAATGGCGCGAGGTGGCATCTACGACCAGATAGGCGGAGGCTTCGCGCGCTACAGCGTCGATGCGGGATGGGTGGTGCCGCACTTCGAGAAAATGCTCTACGACAACGCGCTGCTGCTCGGCGCGTACACCCACTGGTGGCGGCTAACCCGGAACCCGCTGGCCGAGCGCATCGTGACCGAGACGGTCAGCTGGCTGCTGGTCCAGATGCGGACGGCGCAGGGTGCGTTCGCCGCAAGCCTCGATGCCGACTCGCGGAATGATCAGGGTGAGCTCCGGGAGGGCGCCTACTACGTCTGGAACCGTGATCAACTCCGGGACGTGCTCGGCGCAGAGGATGCAGCCTGGGCTGCGGAGGTCTTCTCGGTGACGCCGACCGGAACCTTCGAGCATGGTGCCTCCACCCTCCAGCTGCGGTTCGACCATGATCAAGTTCGACTGGCAGAGGTTCGGGAGCGGCTCCGTATCGCGCGTGATCAGCGCTCCCGCCCCGGGCGCGACGACAAGGTCGTGGCGGCCTGGAACGGGTTGCTGGTGGATGCGCTGGTGCAGGCCGCGATGATCTTCGCTCGGTCGGACTGGCTAGAGGTCGCGACTGAGGCCGCCGAGCACGTCTGGCAGGTGCACTGGCACGACGGCCGGCTACGCCGGACCTCTCGGGATGGCAGAGTCGGCGAAGCATTCGGCATCCTGGAGGACTACGCAGCTCTGGCCCTTGCTGCGGTACGGCTGGCATCTGTCCACGCAGCGCCGCTCTGGTTGACCCGCGCGGAGCAACTGCTCGAGGTGATCATGGAGCAATTCAACGACGGCGATGGCGGATTTTTCGACACTGCCGCCGATGCCGAGCAGCTGTATACCCGCCCCCAGGATCCGACCGACAACGCGACCCCGTCGGGCCTGAGTGCGGCTGTTCACGCGCTGCGCCTGACGGCAGAACTGACCGGGGTAGACCGTTACGCCGCCCGCGCCGATCGAGCAGCCGCTAGCGCCAGCGAGTTGACACGCCGCGCGCCCCGGTTTGCCGGCTGGCTGCTGGCCGACGCGATCAGCCAGACATCGGACAAACGGCCGGTCCAAGTCGCCGTTGTCGGACCTGACAATGCGGCGCGAGCCGCGCTGGTCCACACCGCTTACCAGCTGGCACCGGCCGGATCCGTGGTGCTGGCTGGGATACCCGACCAGCCTGGACTCGCGCTACTGGCGGACCGGCCGATGATCAATGACAAGCCCACGGCATACGTGTGTCGGCACTTCGTGTGCCGGCTTCCGGTCACCTCTGTCGATGCCCTGGCCAGCCAGCTCCTAGACAGCTAGCTGGGAGCGGCCGATTTTATTCGAGCAGCTCAAATTAGATCGTGATAAAGAAAATCGCCATGTAGTGGCAGATGAAGCCTGCAATGGTGGCGGCATGGAAGATCTCGTGGAAGCCGAACCAAGCGGGGGATGGGTTGGGTCGCTTTCGACCATAGACCACCGCACCGAAGGTGTAGCAGATGCCACCGGCCATGATCAAGATCACGACCGCCCGGCCGGCACCATGATAGAAGGCTCCGAGCCAGCCGAGGGCGGCCCAGCCCATGGCGAGGTAGAGAGCGGTGTAGAGCCAGCGCGGGGCCGATAGCCAGAACAGGCGGAAGAACAGCCCGCCGAGGGCCGCCGCCCAGATGAGGGTGAGCAGCACCACCCGGGAAGCCCCATCGAGCAAGATCAACGCCAGTGGCGTATAGGTCGCCGCGATGAACACATAGATGTTCGAGTGGTCCATCCTGCGGAGGATTGGGCCGCCGCGCGGTCCCCAGGTTCGGAGGTGGTAGACACCGCTGGTGCCAAAAAGGAG
>JAJTCL010000138.1 GCA_021323255.1 Propionibacteriaceae bacterium
AGAATCGGCAGTGGCATCGGCTGAGATTCTGCTGGCGCCGTGATCAAAAACTGGTGCCGACACGACTCTAGGCAGGGTTCACATTGCGCGGTGATCTATGACAGGCTAGGGACCGCTGTTGCAAGTCTGTGTGGTCAGTGCTACGCCCCCAGAACTTTGCGTGGGCGTGAGGAAAGTCCTGGCGTCCGACAGCAGTCGGGGCCGTGAGGTGCGGTTTCGAATGCAGATGCTAGGAGATGTTTCATGGCGCAGGGAACCGTTAAGTGGTTCAATGCCGAAAAGGGCTACGGCTTCATTGCCGTGGACGGCGGCGGTCCGGACGTTTTTGTCCACTACAGCGCGATCGAGTCGACCGGATTCCGGACGCTCGATGAGGGCCAGCGAGTGGAGTTCCAAACCACCCAAGGGCCAAAAGGCCCGCAGGCAGACCAGGTCCACGCGATCTGAGGTTTGCCACCACAAACAAGCCCCCGGTACCGATTGGTGCCGGGGCCTTGTTTTGGCTAGGAAACCTGCAGTCATAAGCCGGCGCAGCTCCATCGACCGCCGTGAACATCCCACGCAGCGTGGGATACCGACGGGCCGCGGCGTAAGCCGACCACTCAGTAGGCGGGTTGCGAGGGGTCGATCTGACGGACCCAGGCACTGACGCCGCCACCGACATGGACCGCATCGGCCAGCCCGGCTCCGTGGACCAGCGCCAATACCTCTGCCGATCGCACCCCGGTCTTGCAATAGAGCACGACCTGCTTGTCGTGCGGTAACTCTGCCAGGGCAGCCCCAGTCTGGAAGTCACCCTTCGGAACCAGGATGGATCCCGGAATCCGGTTGATGTCCCGCTCCACCTTCTCGCGTACGTCGATCAAAACGAAGTCTTTGGTCCCCGACTCACGCTCAGTGAGCCACTCCTCCAGTTGCTGGACTCCGACTGTGTGCCCCGCCACGGCTTGGGCCGCCTCATCGGTGATCGCTCCGCAGAACTCCTCGTAGTCGATCAGCTCGGTGACCGTCGGATTCTCACCACAGACTGCGCACTGCGGATCCTTGCGAACATTCAGCTGACGCCAGCTCATCTCGAGCGCGTCGTAGATCTGCAGCCGCCCAATCAACGGCTCGCCGATACCCGTCAGCAGCTTGATCGCCTCGGTTACCTGGGTGGCGCCAATCGATGCACACAACACTCCGAGAACACCACCTTCAGCGCAACTCGGCACCATGCCCGGCGGCGGAGGCTCGGGATAGAGACAGCGATAACACGGACCGTGTTCTGCCCAGAAGACGCTGACCTGACCGTCGAATCGGTAGATCGAGCCCCAGACATACGGCTTCCCGAGGAGCACCGCGGCATCGTTGACCATGTAGCGGGTCGCGAAGTTGTCCGTGCCGTCGATGATCAGGTCGTACTGGCCGAAGATCTCCAGCACGTTGTCATTGTCCAGCCGGACATCATGCAGCACGACCTTGACGAAGGGATTGGTCTCGACGATGGATTCCTTGGCCGACTGGGCTTTGGACTTTCCAATGTCGGACTGGCCATGAATGATCTGCCGCTGCAGGTTGGACTCATCAACTGTGTCGAAATCGACGATGCCCAGCGTCCCGACTCCAGCGGCAGCGAGATAGAGCAACGCTGGACTGCCAAGGCCTCCCGCCCCAATCACCAGTACCCGCGCATTCTTCAGCCGCTTCTGGCCGTCCATCCCAACATCGGGAATGATCAAGTGACGGCTGTAGCGGCGTACCTCGTCGATGGTCAGCTCATCGGCGGGCGTTACCAGCGGCGGCAAGGCCACGGCTCTCCTCCAGCTCAAGGACGCGGCACAGTACCGCGACAGGCTTGCTCGATCTTGAACGTAACACGCGTCCATGGACACCTATTCCGGATGATGGGATAGGGCCATGGCCGCCGCAAGGGACATCACCACCCGAGTTGGCCACCGCACGCTGACGCTGACCAACCTTGACAAGGTGCTCTACCCCAGCGTCGGCTTCACCAAAGCCGAGGTGATCGACTACTACGCCCGGATCGCTCCGGTCATGCTCCCCCACATCCGCGACCGGGTGATGACCAGGCTGCGTTTCCCGGACGGGGTGGGCGCAGACAGGTTCTCCTTCTATGAGAAGAACGCGCCCATGGGCACGCCCGATTGGGTACGCCGAGTGAACGTCAACACCAGCGACGGCATCATTGACTACGTCGTAGCTGACGATGAGCCGGCGATCGTATGGCTGGCTAACCTTGCCGCGCTCGAGATGCACGTCCCGCAGTGGACCGTAGGCAGTGCCAAGCTTGTGGACAACATCATCAGCCTCCCCGAGCTTAGGCCGCGGAGCGGGGAACCACTGGCCGACCGTGTCGTTGTCGACCTGGATCCCGGGGCCGGCATGACCATCGTCGAAAGCGCCCGGGCAGCGCTGATCGTGGCTGCCAAGCTCGCCGAGGACGGCATGATCCCGATCGCGCAGACGTCTGGCAGCAAGGGCATCCAGGTCTACGCCGCGATAGCTCCGACCCGCAGCAAGACTGCCTGGAGCTACGTAAAGCAGCTCAATGCCTCACTGCACAAGGCGCAGCCAGACTTCTTTGTCTCGACCATGTCGGTTGATCAACGGGCCGGCCGGATCTACGTCGATTACAACCAGAACTTGGCAGCACGCAACACCATTGCTCCCTACTCGATGCGAGGCCGGGAACGCCCGGCAGTCGCTACGCCTGTGACCTGGGAGGAGCTGGGCAGCGTACGGGGCCCGGATGATCTGCGGTTTGCACCTGATGAGGTCCTCGCGCGAGTTGACGAATTTGGAGACCTGGCGCGCGACCTGCTCACCTCGGACGCTCCACCCTTGCCCGACGAAGGCTGAGATAGCGCAGGAGCCCAGGGCGCTCATCTCGCGCTGCGGACAGTGCGGGAAGCCGCACCGCTAGGGTGAATCCGTGACCGCCAAGCTGGAGAAGGAGCCGACGGGCAACCGAGGAGCCCGCCTGCCGCGGGATCAGCGGCGCATCCAGCTATTAGACGCGGCAAACGAGGTGTTCACCGCGAAGGGCTACCACGCGGCGGCCATGGATGATATCGCCGATGCGGCCGGGGTCTCCAAACCCGTGTTGTATCAGCACTTCCCCTCCAAACTGGACCTCTACCTCGCGCTCCTGGACCAGAGTTGTGATCGGCTCGTCGAGATCGTCGAGGAAGCCTTGGCTTCGACCGAGGACAACGCGGACCGAGTAGTTGCCACCGTCGCGGCGTTTTATGAGTTCGTCTCCTCCGAAAGTGGGGAGTTTCGCTTCGTCTTCGAATCCGATCTGACTGGGGACGGTGCGGTGCAGCAGCGGCTTTCTCGCGTGAATGACGAGATCTCCGATGCGATTGCCGAGGTTATAGCCGTCGACACCTCGTTGCCTGCCCCGCAAGCCAGGCTGCTGGCCGTCTCGCTCGTCGGTATCGCCCAGGTGAGCGCGCGCTATTGGATCTCAGGCGGTACCTCAGCAATCACTCTCGACGAAGCCAAGCAGCTGGTAAGCGGCTTGGCTTGGCGCGGCATCAGCGGCTTCCCACTGACCGAACACGACAAGGCCGCGCGTACCGCGGGTTTGGCCGAAGGTTAGGAGAGCCAGTGCACCCCTCCGCCCTGGAGACGAGGGGTGCGACTGGATCCTACGAGGCGGACCTGATCAGCCCTTTGCCAGCGTCGTGGCCCCAGTCATGATGGCCACTGCCTCAGTCGGCGTATGGGACTTCGGCGTGATCACGCCAGCGCAGCCGCCGAGCCTGGCGATATGGATCCGATCGGCCACCTCGAACACGTTTGGCATGTTGTGGCTGATCAAGATCACCGGCAGGCCCTTGGCCTTGATCTGTTGGATGAGGTTGAGCACCTGGCCAGTCTCCTTCACCCCCAACGCCGCGGTGGGCTCATCGAGCACCACGAACTTGGTGGCGAAGGTCGCCGCACGGGCGACAGCCACGGCTTGCCGCTGACCACCCGATAACGTCTCCACGGCCTGGCTCATGTTCTGCACGGTCGCGATGCCCAGGTTGGCCATGGACTGACCCGCGTCGTCCTTCATGCCCTTCTTGTCGAGCATCCGCAACACCGAGCCCAGTGGCCCGGAGCGGCGTCGTTCCCGACCGAGGAACATGTTGGCCGCGATGTCCAGCGCAGGCGCAACCGCGAGGGTCTGGTAGACAGTCTCGATGCCGGCACTGCGGGCATCCTGTGGCGTCTTGAAGTGAACCTCATTGCCATCAAGGTAGACGTGCCCTGAGTCGGGAATCAAAGCTCCGGTTAGAGCCTTGATCAGCGTCGACTTACCGGCTCCATTGTCGCCGATGACCGCGAGAACCTCGCCCGGAAACAGGTCGACATCCACGCCATCCAACCCAACGACCCTGCCGAAGGTCTTGATCAATCCACGACCCGACAGAACCGTTTCGGACGTGTCGGCGAGAATCGGCGGATTACCGAGCCCGACCTTGTCTTTCTCTTCCTCGGTCAAGTCACTCGTCGGAGGGATCGTTGTCATGCCTTCACCTTCCTGATCCACTGGTCGATGGACACTGCAACGATGATCAGCACGCCGATCGCGAGCACGCGCAGCTGGTCATCCACGCCAGCTAAGGCCAGCCCGGTGTTGAACGCATACACGATCAGCGCTCCGAGGATGGTGCCGACGATACCGCCGCGACCGCCGAACAGGCTGGTGCCGCCGATCACGACCGCGGTGATGGTCTCCAGGTTGGCGCCTACGATCGCGTTTGGACTTGCGGTTCCGGCTCGGCCGATGAGCACCCAAGCGGTGAAGCCGTAGATCAGTCCCGCTACCGTGTAGACACTGAGCAGCACCCGGTCGACCTGGATACCGACCAGCCGGGCGGCCTCGATGTCGTCGCCGACGGCGTAGAGGTGGCGGCCCCAGCTGGTCTGGCTGAGTATGAAGGCGACGACGGCCGCGAGGAGGGCGACGATTATCACGCCGAGAGTCAGGCGGAATGGCCCGATCGCGAATCGGGTGCCCATCAGGTTGAGGATGGGCGGCATCTGGTTCCTGCCCACGCTCGCGCCCCCGGAGTACAGCAAACCGATCGCGGTATAGATGCTCAGCGTGCCGAGGGTAACGATGAACGGCGGCAGGTTGAGCCGAGTAACCAGCAGGCCGTTGAGGAATCCGCAGGCAGTGCCGACAGCGATGCCGATGAGCAGAGCAAGGCCTCCCGGTACGCCGTTGTTGGCAGCTAGGTTGGCCATCACCAGCATCGCGAGGATGGCAGTCGCGCCGACCGCCAGGTCGATCCCGGCAGTCAAGATGATCAAGGTCTGACCGATCGCCAGAGCTGCGATCACCGCGGTTTGCTGCAGGATGATGGAGATCGTCGCGGGCTGGGCGAACCGCGGGTTGATGATGGTGAAGGCAATGCATGCCACGATCAGCACCATCAGCGGGCTGAGCGCGGGATGGGAGTGCAGCAGATGCTGGACGCGTTGCAGCGGCGACTGCTGCCGCAGCGCAAACTGTTCCGCAGCTGACGCTGGTGCCTGTGGTTCGACTGAGGTTGTCACGTGGGCTTCCTTGCCGTAGGAGTTACTCCGGTTTCGCGAAGGGGGCGACTGTCGCCGCCCCCGTGATGGGCTGGCCCCGCCCGGCTGGCCAAGCCAGCTTTACGGTACGGGGCGGAGCCAGCCGCCCTATTCTTCAACTGAGGGCTTACTTACCCCAGCAAAGCTTCTCGCCTTCGGCGACACTGATGCTCTCGACACCTTCGACCTTCTTGTCGGTCACGAGCGCCACACCAGTGTCATAGAAATCCAGACCGGGCGTAACCTCCGGTTTCTCGCCGGACCTCTTGAACTTGGCGATCGCCTCGACACCAAGCTGGGCCATCTTCACCGGGTACTGCTGCGAGGTGGCCCCAATGGTGCCGTCTTTCACGAGCTTCAGACCCGGATCGCAGCCGCCGTCAACCGACACGATGAGGGCCTTCACACCGGCAGCATTCAATGCCTCTGCCCCGCCACCGCCAGACGGTTCGTTGATGCTGTAGACCAGGTTGATGTCCTTTGACTTGGCCAGACAGGTCTCCATGGCCGTCTTGCCTCCGTCTTGGGCACCCTGGGTCGGCTCGTTGCAGACGATCTGGTAATCGCCGCCCTTGCCTCCGGTGTACTTGCCGGTCTTTGCTTCGTCGCCGTTCTTTGTCTTGTCGGCAACGTCGATGCCCATACCCGTCAGGAAGCCCTGGTCACGGTTGTAGTCCACAGTCGCGACCTTGTCATTGAACAGGTCGAGCATGGCGATGACCGCCTTCTGGCCGTTCATCTGGTCGGCGGCCCATTTGCCGATCAGCTCGCCAGCCTTGAAGTTGTCAGTGGCGAAGGTGATGTCCACCACGTCCGGAGGGTTCGGCGGCGTATCGAGCGCGATCACGTACAGGCCGTTGTCCCGAGCCGTTTGGATTGCCGGATTCACTCCGTCGGTCGCCGGGGTGATCAGAATCCCGGCGTCCCCGCGAGCCTGCGCCGCCTCGATGGCCTGAATTTGCGTGGCCTCGTCGCCATCCTCTTTGCCCGCGGCAGTAGTAATGGAGACGTTGTTCGCCTTGCCGGCCTCCTCCGCACCTTTCTGCATCGAGATGAAGAACGGGTTGGTGCTCGTCTTGGTGATCAACGTGACGGCGATCTCCTCATCGGCAGCGACGCTGCCTTCCGAACCAGCGCCACCGGTGTCCCCACCACCACAAGCGGCAAAGGCCAGTGAGGCTGCCGCAGTCAACGCCAGGCCCGCAGCGAGGCGTGAGCCTCTGCGTTTCGGCGGTAAATACTTCATAGATGATCCTCTCAGTATCCGCACCGCCGATGGTGACAACGGTGTCAACTTCATTCTTAAGTGGTTCTCAGCTTTCTTGTCAACCCCAGGAGATTAACGAATTCATATCTGGGTACGCTTCTCCGCAGAAGGGAGACATCGATGTCAACGCCAACTACCGGATCGGCTTCTCGGGTGAGGGCGACCATCCGTGACGTTGCGGCGTTGGCAGGCGTGGGAACCAAGACCGTGTCGCGCGTTATTAATGACGAGGCCAACGTATCGCCCCAGACCC
>JAJTCL010000139.1 GCA_021323255.1 Propionibacteriaceae bacterium
CACAAAGGCAGTTCCGGGGCGAGGAGAAATCGCCGCCACTGCCGAAGCGGTGTCATGGGACGCCACGAGCACGAAGGGCCATTGACTGCGGGCACCGATCTTGGCGGCGAGCTCCTGGTGCAGTGCGGCGACGACAACGCCGTTGTCCTTGACGGGTGGTAAGACCGATGCGTCGACTCCGACCACCTCCAACAAGCCCAAGTCCCAGGTGCCGGTGCGCAGAGAGACAAGGCCCGTCGTGCTTGCTATCGATCGCTCGGCCGTACGGACACCGGTCAACAGCGCACACCACAGATCGGGCAAAAGTAACGCTCTGACCCCCTCCGACTTCGCGGCTGCGCCAGCAGAATCCAAGATCTCCCGGATGCGAAAGACCGTGTTGATGTGCTGTGGAAGCACGCCGGTGCGCGCGAAGAGCTCTTCGGCGCCTAGACGATGGAGCAGAGGCTGCGCAGCCTCGGGATCCGCGGCACGGTAGTGCTGAATCGGAGCCAAAAGGATGTTGTCGTTGCCGAGGAGCCCGAGGTCCACACCCCAAGCTGTCACACCCATGCTGCTGGCGGCGCCGTCCACCCGAGCGGCAGCACGTTGCAGACCAAACAGGGTCTGTGCAAAAAGCTCCTCGGCGTCCCAATGCTGATCGCGACCGGATCCTATTGGCTCGTTGCGGAATCGGTGCACCTCGGCCAGTTCGAGGCGACCCCGCTCGAGTCGTCCCACAACGACTCGTCCGCTTGTGGCGCCCAGGTCGACGGTCACATAGCTGCCCATTGACGTCATACCGCGGTATACGCGCCATCGATGACGATGCTTTGGCCCAACAAATAAGAAGATCTGGCAGAGCACAACAAGACCACCAGTGCCTCAAGATCGGCGGGTTCGCCCATTCGTCCAGCCGGAATCATGTTCCGCCACCGCTCGGCCAGGTCTGGATTGGCGGTCGTGAACTGCCGTGTCATCTCCGAGAGCATGTAGCCGGGTGCGATGGCATTGACACGGATCCCGATTGGCGCCCACTCCACCGCCAGCGCCTTTGTCAACATCTCCACGCCGGCCTTCGATGCGTGATACGACGCTTGATGTTGGGGAAGGTTGACAACTCGTGCCGACATCGACGAGACGTTGACGATGACGCCTCCTTTGCTGGCTGCCGTACACGCCCGCGCTAACGCCTGACAGCACAAGAACGTGCCAGTCAGATTGATGTCGATCACCCGCTGCCAAGACTCTTTTGAGACATCGATGCTGTCTTCCCAGACCGTGATGCCGGCGGCGTTGATCAGAATGCTCGGCGACCCCAGCGTGCGACCAACCTCAGCGAACGCCGCAGCGACGCTGCGGTCATCGGTGACGTCTGCTACCACACCCAGGCATTCCACCTCGAACTCGCGCTGGACCGTTCCTGCGCTGTCATCGACGTCAGCGAGTACGTCCAGCAGAGCGATCTTGGCTCTCCACTTCGCAAGTGCTCGGGCCATGCTGAGCCCGAGTCCACGAGCTCCGCCGGTGATCACCGCAACCTGGTCTTCTAAATCCTCGAACACATTCGTCCATCCCATCTGTGCGCTAGACGTCTTGTTGATAACCGGTGTCCACATGAAAACACGGTGCACCCCGGCCCACGACTTGGCCGCGATGCGGAAGTCGTCAGGACAGTTGATCTTGAGGTGCAACATGACATTGGTGTGGGACGCCTGAGCTCCTTGAGGGCATTCCATGCACACGTCGGAGTCCTGGGTTCAACGTAATCACGCTTGAGCATGCAGCGGCAATCGCGGCCGGGCTGGCGAACTTGCAGTTATTCAGAACGGGTGAAAGCGCCGCCATGCGCGTCCACAAAGGGAGGTTCGGCGCATCGGCATTACTGCCTAATTCCTCTAGGGCCCAGCGCGCCGCTCTCGCTCGACTAGGAGATCCTACGGCGGTAAGTGACCATGGCGAAGGTGCACGCGACGATGAGAATGCCGACACACCAGGCAAGTGCGATCCAGATGTCGGTGTCGACCGGCTGCTGCGTGAACAGGTCGCGGATCGCGTTGACGATGGACGTCACCGGCTGGTACTCGGCGAAGACGCGCACCGGGACGGGCATGGTTTCGGTGGGCACGAATGCCGAGCTGATGAACGGCAGGAAGATGAGCGGGTAGGAGAACGCGATGGCGCCGTCCGCAGACTTCGCGGAGAGACCAGGGATTACCGCGATCCAGGTCAACGCCAGGGTGAACAGGATCAGGATGCCGGCGACCGCGAGCCACGCCAGCACTCCCGCGCCTGAGCGGAAGCCCATGAGCAGGGCAACGGCCACGACGACCACGAGCGAGACCAGTATGGCGACCAGCGAGGTCAACACGTGCGCCCACAGCACAGACGACCGTGAGATCGGCATGGACTGGAATCGCTCGAAGATGCCGCTCTTCATATCCAGGAAGAGCCGGAATGCGGTGTAGGAGATGCCCGAAGCAATCGTGATGATCAGAATGCCGGGCAGCAGATAGTTCACATACGAATCCGACCCTGAATTGATCGCTCCGCCGAACACGAAGACGAACAGCAGCATGAAGGCGATCGGCATGATCGTGGTCGTGATGATGGTGTCCAGACTGCGCATGATGTGGCGCAGGGATCGTCCCAGCAGGACAGCAGTGTCGCCGAAGAAATGCTTGGTCATCGTTGTTCCTTACTCGACCGCACCGACGCTGCGGCCGTTGCCCGCGCGTCGCCGTCCTTGCCGTCGTCTCCGACGATGGCGAAGAAGACGTCCTCGAGGGTCGGCTGCTTCTCGACGTATTCGACCTTGGCTGGCGGGAGCAGCTGCTTGAGCTCGGTAAGGGTGCCGTTCACGATGATCCGACCCTGGTGGAGGATCGCGACCCGGTCGGCGAGTTGTTCGGCCTCGTCCAGATCCTGCGTCGTGAGCAGCACCGTCGTGCCGTGCTCGGCGAATTCCTTGACGGCCTGCCATACCTCGATACGCGCCTGGGGATCAAGCCCAGTCGTCGGCTCGTCGAGGAAGATGATCTGCGGATTCCCGATCAGGCTCATCGCAATGTCGAGGCGGCGGCGCATTCCACCCGAATACGTCGACACCTTCCGCGCGGCCGCGTCGGTCAGCGCGAAGCGCTCGAGCAGGTCATCCGCGATCGTGCCCGGGTCCTTGAGATGCCGCAAGTGGGCGATCAACACCAGGTTCTCCCGCCCACTGAGGATCTCGTCGACGGCCGCGAACTGTCCAGTGAGGCTGATGGAATCCCGTACGTCCGCAGCGTGCGTGGCGACGCCGAAGCCGTTTACGCTGGCCGTGCCCGCGTCGGCCTTGAGCAGCGTCGAGAGGATCTTCACGACCGTGGCCTTGCCTGCCCCGTTCGAGCCGAGCAGGGCGAAAATGCTGCCCCGCGCCACGTCGAAGTCCACGCCGCGCAGCACCTCTAGCTTCTTGTAGGACTTCTCCAGTCCGCGAACGTGGATCGCCGGCCTGTGGGTTTGGTTCGCTGTCACGTGATATCCGTTCTCTGTCGTTACGACTCGTTGCCCGCGACGCGATCGATGGCGTTGGTGAGCCGTTCACCCTCCCGGTTGATCCACTGACCCCCCGGATAGTTCCGAAGGAATGCCTCGGCGAACTCCACCGGGTCTTCGCCGACGATCGCGCGGACAGGCGTACCGTCCGCCGCAGCCTGCTCGAACAGATCGGCAAGGTCCTCGAACATCGCAGCCGCGCTGCCGCCGTCCGCAGGCCCGAAGTACATCAGATATCGCTCGAGTGCATCGACTGCCGTGCGATAGTTCTCGGGAAGCTGCCGAGTGCGCGCCTTGTACTGCCGCCAACGCCGCTTGTCGTCGATCACCTTCGAGGTGAACTTTGAGATGGCCATGTCTATCTCCCTCTCTCGTGGAGTTGTTCGAGCCGTTCCCCGAGGAAGCTCCACGTCCTCCAGAACTCTTCGAGATATTCCCGTCCCTGATGGTTGAGCGAATACACCTTGCGCGGCGGCCCCTTCTCGGACGGGATCTTCTCCACGTCGACGAAGCCACGCTGCTCGATCCTGACGAGCAGCGCGTAGACGGTGCCCTCGGCGATGTCGGAAAAGCCCTGCTCCCGCAGCCAAGCCGTGATCTCGTAGCCGTACGCGGGTCGCATGGACAAGATCGCGAGGACCATGCCCTCGAGCGTGCCCTTGAGCATTTCCGTCATCTGTTTACCCATGGACACCGCCTCCAACTACTCAGCGTTACTGACTACTGGTACATAGTAACACTGAATAGTGGGCCCGCAAGGCGCAAACGACGTGACCGTTGGCGGCCGCAGCTTGGCCCAGCCCCGCCTTCGATCTTGATCGTTCCGCACCGGCCCGCAGAGCAAGAGGGTCGGAATCGAGACAAAGGTGACCAAGTAGATCAGGCCCGCGACGAACGCGGTCTTCCTCAGCGAGTCCACCCGAATTCGATAATCGCGCTCGTTACCGTCCGCCGTGAGCGGCAGGTCGGCTCGTTTTGCTCGGCCACCCAACCAGCCGACGCGCAATTCAGGACGGTATAGGAGCGCGACACCGCCTAGCAGCGCCGCAACGCCGAGCAGCACGAGCCCGCCGCCCACGAAAGTCAATCCGGCCAGCAACGCCCAACGCTGCTGAGCAGCGCCGCGACTTCACCGATCCCCACACCGTGGCCGCCAGATAGCCAGTCAGCGCGAGCAAAGGCAGGGCTCGAGCCCGCGTTGTGCCATAACGCTCCCGTCGCAGAAGACCAGTGAGCGGCACAGCGACCAACAGCGCCGCAACGAAGACAGCCGGCGGAAGCCAGGCCCACTTCTGCGCCACAACGAAACTGTTGAGTAGGTTCACTCCGCTCGCAATCACCACGACCCCGATGAACCACTTGATCAATGGATCTGGATCGCGGCCGGGCACAATCGCTGAAAATTGCTCGGGCACCCCGGAAAGTCTGGAGCAAATCGACACATCGACGACATCTTCCGCCCGACGTGTCGACAATCCGACGGACGGCTTGCAGGATCAACTCTTAAGGCAGGCTCGCCTAGGCCCGTTGCAGGTGAGCGTCACGCCGGTTGCCCAATGTCAGAAGTGACACAATAAGGCCTGATCATGAAGGAGAGCTGGTGCAAAGGTACGTGGTGTTCTACGAATCCGCAGACGACGTCATGTCCAAAGCGCCGCCGGTCTATCCACGGCACCTGGCTCGGCTGAAGGAGTTCCGCGACCGCGGGGACCTATTGCTAGTCGGCACGTTCGGCGATCCGCAGGCCGAGGGTTCGATGGCGGTCTTCGGATCGCGGGAAGCCGCCGAGGAGTTCGTTCGCGATGACCCGTTCGTGAACGAAGGCGTGGTCAAGGCCTGGACGCTGCGGGAGTGGGACGAGGTCGCGAGCGAGATCTGAGCAAGTTCAAACTCGACTACATTGCCGTCTACCCACCTGGTCAGTCGGCTGGACTTGCGCAGGAGCCAAAGCTCGCTTACACCACCTCCAAGATCACGATCAGCAACATGATCCGAGTTCCGAGCCCCACCCAGCGACCCGCGCTGAGCGTTCGTGCAGCGCCGCGGTCCGATCCCGCTAGGCGGGCGTGTCGGCGGGAGCGAAAAGTGTCAGTTCGCAGGTCTAAGGTGAATGTACGTTCGATTCGGGGGCGGAGCTGCCGGCGTTGGGCGCCGCGCATCTGGCGGGACTGATCGAGCAGAATCACGCCGAGCTGAAGACCCGGGAATGCCGCATGCTGCAGCTGGCTTGTGCCTGGGCCGACGCCCACCATCTCGACTCCGGCAGCACCGAATATCAACCGTTGATCCAACGAGCCTGTGCCTGGGGCGGGGAAGGCACCCCTGAGGTCTCGGAATATTGCGCCGCCGAACTCGGCGCCCTACAAGGCACCGGAATAGCAGCCGCGCGAGCGTTGATCGCCGACGCCTTAGACCTGCGATACCGACTGCCAAGACAGTGGAATCGGGTACTCACCGGCGGGGTGCGAGCCTGGCAAGCCCGCAACATCGCCGAACAAACCCGACCCCTGACCTGGGAAGCCTGCGCCGATGTCGACCATGCCCTCAGCGACTTCGTCGACATGATGCCCTGGCCACGATTCGCCAAAATCTTGTCGGCCGCCATCCTGCAAGCCGACCCGGCATTGGCTGCGGAACGAGCCGAGCGGGCCCGCAGCACCCAAGATGTGTTCAGCTTCGACTCCGAGGATGGGTTGAAAACCATCATCGCCAAAGCCGCCGCCGGTGATGCCATCTGGTTTATGGCCACTGTGAACCGGATCGCCGACATCCTGGCCGCTGAGGGCGACACCGACCCGGTCGGGGCCCGGCGGGCCCGCGCCATCGGAATCTTGGCGCAGCCGGTTGAGGCCCTGCGATTGCTCATCCAGCATCAGCACGACTCCACCGATCAGCTAAACCAATCCATAGAGCCGGCCGAGCCCGACCTCACGCACCAGGACGAACCCGCCTGCCGGCCCGAGCCGAAGCCGTCAGCGCCAGAGCCCGCGTCGAAGCCAGAGGCCGCGTCGGAGCCAGTGCCCGAGTGGGAATCGGAGCCGGAGGCCGAGCCGGATGATCACCAATCACTGTCGATGACAGTGCCGCCCGGAATCGACGCCAAGGCGGCCCGGCCCCAGGTGGTCTTGCACTTCCACCTCGCCGAGGCCGCACTGCGGACCGGTCAGGCGATCGTGCGACCCGAAGACGGCGACCCGCTCACCCTCCACCAACTGATGGAATTCCTCAGCCGTACCCGATGCCAAGTCCGCATCCAACCGGTGCTGAACCCCACCGAAGTCGCACCAGTCGACAGCTATGAGATACCAGCCCAACTCCGGGCCGCCGTCCGAGCACTGCAAGTCGCCGACGTGTTTCCCTTCGGCACCTGCCTCAGTCAAAACATGGATCTGGACCACACCGAACGCTATGTGCCCATGGACTACGGCGGACCGCCCGGCCAAACCCGGCTCGGCAACTTGGGCCCGATGGCCCGCCCCGGGCATCGAGCTGTCACCCACGGCGGCTGGCAAAAACACCAACCCGAACCCGGCTACTACATACACCGCTCACCCATCGGCTATGTCTACCTGGTCAC
>JAJTCL010000140.1 GCA_021323255.1 Propionibacteriaceae bacterium
CGCTCGCCGCTGCCGTCGCCCGGATCTGGCCCCACGTGCTCAGCAACTCTGTCGACCCGGGCTGGGTGCCGACCAGGATGGGCGGACCCGGCGCCCCCGACGACCTGCGACTCGGGCACCTCACCCAGGAATGGCTCGCCACCAGTGACGACCCCGAAGCACGGACCAGCGGTGGCTACTGGTACCACCAGCGACTCCGTACGCCCCACCCCTCCGTCCATGACGAGCGCTTCCAAGACGCCCTCCTGGTCGCCCTCGCGCGGCACACGGGCGTGCCGCTCGCATAAGGGGAGTCCTTCCAGGAGGTGTACTCACAGGGGATCCCAGACAGCGCGAGATCCTGCAACGATCAGATTGCTCTGTTGCTGCGAGTGGTGGCGAGCTGCCTTGGACCCGCAACCTACGGCCGGTACCTCCGCTGCGACAAAGAAGACCTTGATGCCATGACGATCAAGCTACGCACCTCGATCAGGTGGCTGGCTCCTGGCGCGACCTGGCCGCTAACCCATCCACTGGTTCTCGCCACAGTGTTGTGCGCAGCATGCTCCGTTGGACCGGATTCCGGGGCCGGGAACACTGCCCCGGACAACCCGGACTCGCAGAGCCAACCGGTCGAATCGTCGCCAGCCAGGACCACGCCGTCGGAGGGAAGCCCCACACTGCTGCCCGCATCCGACGGAACACCGCTCAAGATCACGATCGCCCATACCGTGATCACCGCACGTCTGGCCGACAACGCCACCGCACACGACCTCGCCGCCCAGCTGCCGCTCACCTTGACCTTCAAAGACTTCAACCAGGTCGAGAAGATCGCGAAGCTTCCTCGGCCGCTGTCGATGGAAGGCGTACCGGCAGGAGCCGACCCAGACATCGGCGACATTGGCTACTACGCACCCTCGGGCGACCTGGTGTTCTATTACGGCGATGTCGGCTACTGGAACGGCATCGTGCGCATCGGACGATTCGACACCACGATGGAGCTGATCGAGCAGCAACCCGACAACTTCCAGGTCACCATCGAACGCAGCTGACCACCCGGGGTCGGCCATGGTGATCAGACAACTCGACCTGGCCGCCGACTCCGGCGAACCGCCCGGTCCCACCGAGGAAACGGCGGCCACGAACGTAGACAGACACAAACAGAAGGAGAAACCGTGAACCCGATCTACGACTTCGCTGGGCAGGTAGCGGTAGTGACCGGTGGAAGCTCCGGCATGGGCCTTGCCACCGCACGCGCGTTCGCCGAGGCCGGGGCCGCGGTCGTCATCGCTGACATCAACGAGACCACGCTTGGCACCGCCGCAGACGAGCTGACAGCCGCCGGCCACCGGGTCCTCGGTGTTCGGTGTGACGTCTCCCAGGAAGACAGTGTGGCGGCCATGGTGAAGACGACCGTCGAAGCCTTCGGCCGGCTCGACATGGCGTTCAACAATGCCGGCATCCAGGTTCCACCGAGCGACGCCGCCGACGAACCCGCCGACGTCTTCGACCGGGTCAATGCGATCAACCTGCGCGGGGTGTGGGCTTGCATGAAACACGAGCTGGGCCAGATGCGCACCCAGGGCAGCGGCGCCATCGTCAACTGTTCCTCCCTCGGCGGTCTCGTCGGACTTCCGGGCCGGGCTGCCTATCACGCTTCCAAGCACGGGGTGATCGGGCTGACCACCAGCGCCGCCCTGGAGTACGCGCCCCGCGGGATCCGCATCAACGCCGTGTGCCCCGGCACCATCGAAACCCCAATGGTCGCCGACATGATCACCAAGGGCGAACTCGACCGGGCCGAGGCTGCCGTCGCGACACCGATCGGCCGGCTCGGCCAGGGCGAGGAGATCGCCGGATCCGTCCTCTGGCTGTGCAGCCCCGGCGCCAGTTTCGTCGTCGGCGTCGCCCTCCCCGTCGATGGCGGCTACACCGCCCGATGACTGAAGATCAAGGTGTGAACATCAAGGACGACCAGACGCGACATTGACCTCGGCAAGATCAACTGCAGTGTCGACGAGTGCCTGTGAGCCATCCCCACCTGCCCGCCCGGTGGGTCGGCCCGTCAGCGTCCGAGGAACATTCGGGCTAGGAAGCCGAGCAGCAGCGCGGCCAGCATGAAGAGCAGGAGGACGGAGAGCGCTCCGGCTAATGTGGCGACGGAGACGATGCATCCGGCGGTGATCAAGGTCAGCCCCAGCTTGTGGGCCCATCTGAAGCCATTTGTCACCACAGCGCCACTGGCGAGCAACGCAAAGCCTACGAGTGCCATGATCAGCACCAGCCCATGGTGGCCACCTAGAGTGATGACTGCTGTCAGCCTGGAGGTTTGGTCTAGCCAGTTGCCGACGGCGATCATCCAGGCAACTGCGACCATGTCGAGCGCGGTGACCATCCAGAGGCGGCGGGCGGTCCGTTTCGACAGTTTCACGGGCGTCTGCTCGGGAGGTCGCCGCAGCATTGTTACCACCTCCAGGCGACGAGTGGGTACCAAAGGCACAGTTGGCCGTGCCGGGGAGGTGTGCGTGCCATGATGCCGAAGATGATCGGGTCGAGGACGCTGACCACGGCATTGATGCCGATTGCTGATGTCGCACCGCTGACCGCAGCGTCGAGCACCATCACCGCTCGGGTGACGCCGGGATGTGCTGGCACTTCTCCGACGAGTACGCGGGCGAGTTCATCGGTGCAGGGTTGTGGCTGAGTTCGTAGCACAGGTAGCAGCTGACGGACCGGGCCTTCGGGATCGAGCTCGTGTGCGATGGCGAGGCGTTGGAACGGTAGGCCTAACTGGGCGATGCGTTTTAGTTGGGCGCGCTGTTTGTGTGGGATGACGGTGCATCCGCGCGCGCCTTGCAGTGGATCGTGCTCGGCCGGTCCGATGACCCAGGCAACGCCGCTGCGATCGATTGAGACCAGGGGGGTCTCGGTCCACGCCAAAGGAAGTGGCTCGGGGTGGCTGGGCCACATCTGGTTGATCTGGACGCTCAGCTCAGCTAGTTCTGGATCGGCTAGCAACTTCGGCGAGTGCGATGGGGAAAGGAGGTCTAATCCGCGCATGATCTGTTTCCCTTCTAGAGGTCGCGGTGGAAGCAAGGACGAAAGTCGCCAGAATGATCAACAGGATTAGGGCACCGGTCATCAGGGCCGCAATGCCGAGCAGCGAAGCACCACTGGCGGCTGTGGCGATGGCTAGTCCGATCACCTCGGGGCCGTTGCACCTGGAGAATCCTCGTGTCGTGGGGATCAGTCCGGCCAGACCAGCGACACTAAAAACGCCGCAGGCTAGTAGCGCTGCGGCGTGATGGTCGAGAGTGGCGACCGTACAGATCGGTCCTCGACATGCGGTGGATCCGGTGACGATCGTTGCCAGCCAGACAGCCCAGAACAGTTCCACCGGTATCAATGCAAAAAGAGCCCACCGCAACCGTGGCGGGACGGCTACGCGCTCACGGCTCCACGGCTGACTGGTTTCAATGAAGTCCGTCAGAACGGTGCTGCTCGTCATCGATGATGAGAAGGTCACCCCGCCTTCCATGGGTGAAGTCGCGATTCGGCGGCTCAGGGCTTGTGCCACCCGACGGGTGGACTTGACCGCTTCAGGATGCTGCAACACTGCTACTACCCAACCCTCTGTCATATTGGGTAGTGATCAAGAGACCACTACTGATGACTCTACAACGACCATCGTTGTCTAGCTAGGGCCTACTGACTATTATTTATGTCTGGCGTAGATAGCACAGTCTTTTCTGAATTGAGATTTGGCGTGGCTAGCGAATCGCCCACTTGGGTATTTCACCACTGCTAGTGTCTTGCCACCCAAAGCCCTCCCCAGCGGATTGGTCTGAATCAGAAAGAGGGACCAACGTGGCCCTTAACCGCAACCAGGCCGTCAGTTTGGCGCGTGCTCTTCGCGATCTCCGAGAATCGACCTGGCCAGATCACGTGCTGACGCAGGCTCAGCTTGCGACGGCATTCAGTTCCGAGGGTCGCGTGGCAGCAGCGACCCTGAGCTCCTGGGAGTCGCCGACTAATCCCAAGACACCGTCGGCTGCACGCATCAGCGCGTACGCCCGGTTCTTTTCAACGCGACGCTCGATGGAGAAGGAACCCCATCTGATACCTGAAGACCAATTGACATCGGCCGAGGCTGAACGATTTCGTGATCTTGAGTCCCGGCTGTTAGGACTGTTCCATCCCGAGGAACGGAACGTGCGACGGAGCTTCCAATTCGACTCCGGCCCGGTGATCGTAATCTGCCCGACGGCGCCGCCGGAGGTGCAGGGTCCGCTGGCAGACGAGCAAGATCCCAATTTCACCAAGATGCGCCAGTATGGCGATCTTGACGCGCTGATCGAGCTCTACGGACACTTGCGTGCAGAAAATCCGAGTCTCGACGTCTTCCATCGAACTACGACCGCGGTCATGGCGGATGACTTCTCCAGTCACGTGATCTTGCTTGGGGGAATTGGCTGGAACAAGGTTGCCGCACGCTTTCAGCGTGCCACCAGCCAGGTCCCGATCGAGCAAACCACGGTGGATGACTACCAGACCGGCGAGATCTTCAGTGTCAAGAAACCGGACGGTGAAATCGCGACCTTCTATCCGGACTACGAAGACCTGGGAGAGGGAAAGGAACTCATTGCTGACATCGGCTACCTCGCCCGGCTTCGCAACCCCTTCCAGCACAGCCGAACGCTGGCGATCTGCAACGGCATTCATAGTCGCGGCGTATTCGGTGCCGTGCGTTGTCTTACCGATGCGCGAGTCCGAGAAGCGAACGAGAGATACCTCGCAGAGCGATTTCCCGATGGCGAGTTCGCCATATTGCTCCGAGTCCCGGTTGTGGAGAACCAAACGTTATCTCCAGACCTCCAAGACCCGAGCGCGCGGCTATACGAGTGGTCACCGAATCAGGACGGTGGTCAGTGAGCGCCACCACACTTGCCAATCGGTCTCTGAAGAAAGTTGAACAACGAGCGTCTCATGCGGCGCTCTCCAAAAATGCGTCGAGAGCCCCCGCGCCTTCGGTGCGATCCCAAACGGGGCGCCTGGACGCCATCATTGTGCCGGCATCCAGGCTAGCGTTCTGCCTCCAGCCGGCTATCAACTTAGCGGCCCGGCTCGACGTCTTGCTCGTCGTCCTCTGCAGCAAGCAGACAAGAGCCGATCATGTGGCAGAGCGCGTTTCGTCCTCCCCGGGGGCGAGGGCGCTCATCGTCGATCTTCCGATGACCTGGCGCCACCCGAAGTTTCCTACTAGAACGTCCAGCCAAGTCTTTAGAAAGGCGAACGGCTACCGAGAGAGCGACCTAAGCGCGAAGCGCAATATTGGACTCTTGCTGGCTCGCCTCCATGGTTGGAACAAGATCGTCTTCGTCGACGACGACGTGACGCTCTCACGAACCGACAACGTCGCACGCCTCGCGGGGCAATTAGACAGGTATCAAGTGGCCGGAATGATCCTTCGGAACTATCCGGACAATTCTGTGGTCTGCCATGCCCGTCGGGACGCCGGCTTGCCGCAGGACGTCTTTTTGACAGGCGCTGTGTTGGGAGTGCATTGCAACAATCTTCCTCTGTCGTTCTTCCCCGACATCTATAACGAGGACTGGTTCTTCTTTGCTCGTGAGGCGGCGAGCCGCCAGCTCCGTGAAGTTGGCGAGGCGAGCCAGCTTACGTACAACCCTTACGCCAGGCCTGACCGCGCTCGACGAGAAGAGTTCGGTGATCTGCTGGCCGAGGGTCTGTTCGCACTGATGGCACAGGTCGACCCAGGTGTTCGGCTCGGCGAGCAGCTACGCGCCGCCGATGAGGCGTACTGGTCTCGATTCATCGAAGCACGGCACGAAGTGATCACAAAGACCATGAACCTGCTCAGAGTCACGGGGGACCGACATGGGGACAACGGTCGCCTTTCCTCGGCTCTGGTTTCGCTTGCGGCCGCCCAAGATCAACTTGATGACATGATTACAGCAGAGGACTGCGTAAGCTTCGTCGGTGCCTGGCAGGATGATCTTGAAGAGTGGCAGAGGTTCTCCAGCAGTGTCAACAATGTGGGAAGCACTCGCGATGCTATGGATTTCCTGCAGCTGAGCAGCTGGAGTCGCGCTGAGTATGGCGGAGTGGCAAGCCAATCGGGTTGGCTCAGCAACGTGGTGTCGCACTGATTTCTAGTCGCAGACGGAGCTCGAACTGCCCGAGGGATGGCAAGAACTGTCGATCACCGGTCGATTCAAAGCCGAGCACCTGGTAGGCGCGCTGTGCATCCTGGTTGTCCTCGAGCACCCAGAGCATCAGCTCGGTCACTCCCATCTGGCGATCGATCTCGGCAAGCCCGTGCAGCAAAGCGCGTAGCACACCCCGTCTACGATGCGTGGGCGCCACCCAGGCGGACTCGACATAGCGCGTCGAGGAGCGTGCTGGCTCGCTGACGGACTTCGCTAGCCCGATCACCCTCTGCGCCTCGCGTGCGACGATCCAGGTAGCCGTATCGAGGACTCGCTGCCATTCCATTTCGCCCCACGCCGACTCGTATGCATAGCTCGAGGTGAATGCGTCGGGTGAATCAAGCAGGGCATACAGTCGCGCCGCACGAAGCACGCGCCAATCGAGGGGGGTCAGTAACTCAAGTCCCAGTGTCGATTCCATCACCGGCTCCGCTCGCTCGGTTGCGAAGACCTCCTACTGTCGGTCGACCACGGCTGAATGTAAAGCTGAGCGTCTTGCTCAAGATGCGCCCTTTGAGTCGGACCTCGCTACCTACCATCCCCTTGGCCGGGACGCGACTTCTTTGCGCGCGTGTACAGACACGCTGTTTGTGCCGCTACGTCCGTGTTCCTCCGTCGGTGTTCGGACGCCCGTTAGCAGGCCGTTAGCATGCCAGGTGTGGCGCTCGAGCATGTACGGCCTGCGCTCGCTGCAACCGTTCCGAGACGGTCCGGGGATTGCTGCGCCGAGGCCGATGAGTTCGTGACTTGCACCGGGTCGTCATCGGCATGAGCGATACGGATGCTGGCCTGGGCAAGGTCGTTGGCGGATGTCCGACCAGGACACCGACTACGACGGGGGACCGGTATTTGTCCTGACGCACCAACCGCCGGACGAGCCGGAACAAGGGGTCACATTCCTCACCTGCGACCTCGCGGAAGCCGTCGCCACGGCGCGCGCCGTCGCGGGCAGTAAGAATCTGGAGATCCTCGGTGCCGACCTGGCCAGTCAGTGCCTGCAGCGAGGTCTCGTCGACGAGGTCCTGGTCTATGTCTTGCCTGTGCTGCTTGGCGACGGCGTGCGCTTCTCGACCTCGGGCCTCGGCAGGATCGACCTGGAACCGTTCAGCAACAGGCAGTCAGGTCCTCAGCTGCCGCTACGCGGCCCGCAGGGAAGCGAGGACACGCGGAGCGAGCAGCCGAGCGCAGCGAGGCTGCTTTGCCGTTATCGACAGCGGGGGGCCGGTCCGGGGCCGGTCAGTCCCGCCATGGCGGGCGCTGGGCGAGGAGGTCGGGAAAGCTGGTGTGCAGCACGCAGAACTCGTTGGACCACGGGTCGCGGAGCACCCACTGGCCTCGCCCTCAACGTCGTCTGGCTCTAAGTCCAGGTGCATGCGCCCTTGTGGCTCTTCGGGTCGTCGGTGCGCTGCAGCAGGATGCGGACTTCGTAGTCCGGAAGCCGTAGACGGCGATAGACCTTGCTGCTCGCCTCGGACAGCGGCTCCTCCATGGCATCGAGCGCTGCAGCCCCGAACGTGACGCCGCGTCCAGATCGTCAACGTCGATCACGAAGTGAGCGAGTCGGCGGCGTGCGTCACTGCGCCGGCTCCTTGGCCTCCTCGTCGATGTGATCTTGGACGACCTTCGCGGCGAGTTTCTCGGTGCGGGCAATCGCGCCCAACCGCTGATCACGGCTCCGTCGTAGCTCATGCCAACCAAGGGACTCCAG
The DNA here is from genome assembly GCA_021323255.1 of Propionibacteriaceae bacterium. Lineage (GTDB taxonomy): Bacteria > Actinomycetota > Actinomycetes > Propionibacteriales > Propionibacteriaceae > Microlunatus. Next base: position 7,918 of record JAJTCL010000140.1, read on the forward strand.
GGATTGATCTGAGTCCGTCGCTGCAATGGACGCCCTGCGTCAGGACGGCCCGGTTGACGCAGCGACGGTTGCCACGCGTGAACGAGAAATGGGCGTAGACCCGGACAAGCTGCACTCTCGGCTTCGGTTTGAGTGCCAGCCGTTTAAGGTGCTAACAAGGTCCGGAGAGTTGGAGTATAGACAGCGCATGAGTCAAACGAACGATCAATGGGATCACGCTTGGGGTTACCGCGACACGCAGCTCGAGTTGGGACCAGATGGTCATGTAAGGCTATCTGGC
>JAJTCL010000476.1 GCA_021323255.1 Propionibacteriaceae bacterium
GTCCGCAGTAATCGTCGCCGCACAGGAGTCGCCGAACCCGCGTTCGGTCCACACTTTGCATGCGGTCAGCCCGTAGCGGCCGAGTGCCTCCTCGTAGCCTTTCCACATAAGCACGGCCGGGTGCGAGGACCAGGCATACCCAGGGACGGTCAGCGCCCGCACTATCTGGACCACCTCAACCCGCTGCTTGCCCAGCCGCTTCAGGTCCAGTGCGCGCAGCGACTCCTCGAAATTCGAGTGCGTAGTGAACGTCTGCATCGGCGCTCAGCCCGTCCACTCCGGCTGGTAACGGGGATACGCCGACACCTTCAGCCTGGTCGCGAGCCACCGATGTGACGTGTGTCCTTTGGGCACCAACCCAGGGTCTCAAAACGAAACCCGGCACGATTCGGTGGAGGCTATCTGCGAACCTCCCCACCAGGTGATCACCTGGTCAGCGCCGACTACAGCCGCAGTAAAACTCGCTCTAACGCTCCGCCAGCAGCCGTCATATCCCTCAAACACCCTGCGGCAGTCTCGCCATCTCCTTTCGACAGTGTCTGAGCAAGACGGTCGCCTTACCGAAAACGGCGCCACTGCTCGCTTGTCTGGGTCCGGCATGGGTTGGCTGGGATTGGGTGACGGATTTGGGAGCCCTCCCTTCAGCGGCCCAACGCGGTGCGGGACGCCCTGTCAGGGCAGCCCACAGTCGAGCGGCGGGGCGAGAGCGCCCATCAATACTGGACTGGTCGCCGACTCTCGGCCGGCGACTGACACTGCCTCGGTCGCGGACCGGCACCGTCCAGCGGGCCTCGGCTTAAATTGAGATTAGGAGTGCCAGCGTGAGTTGCCTGATCCGGCGTCCGGTTGCCGGAGCGGCCACCATTGCCGGCAAGGCGCTGGCCGGGCTGTTCTTTGTGATCGGCAAGCGTCGTGGCTCGCCTAGAAAGGCTTTGCATCCTCGAGGAGAGGTCCGTCATGGCCTGGTTCGCAGGCAGGGCTGCTCCTGGAGAACGGGCGTTACTTGGCTCGACGGCGATGGGAGCGATCGGCTGCTGCTGCGCTTCTCACGATCTGTTGGTCTGCCGAAGCCCTTTCCCGACGTACTAGGGCTGGCCATGCGGATCCCCCTCAAGGAGAACCGCCATGGAGATCTGCTGCTAGCCACCACCGGCGCTGGCGGTTTGGGTCGCTTCATGCTGCGGCCGGCGCGCCATCGAGGAGCGGTCTACAACTGTCTCATCCCGTACCGAACTCCGACAGGTCCACTCCTGGTGGCGGCGTTGCCGATCGACGATGACGGCTTTCAGTTTGAGCTTGTCTGTGCGCCCCTGCGCGGAGCGTGGTCATCATTCGGCTGGCTGGACGTGCTACCAACGTCTGACTACGGTCCAGACGCCCCAGTGTCCTTTGATCCGGTCCTCAATGTGGTGCCGGGTCTGGACAGCTACACCTGGGCCGCGCAACTGCGGCGGTTCGCCTACGCCGCATCCCGCCGAGCTCGGGGCGCCAGTCCCCAGTAACGCCCGCGCGGGTTGACGCAGGAACCACGAGACCAAGGGGACGGGATCCAGGTGGCCTGCGTTTTTGCGCGTATCGAGGACCGTACAGGATCCATGATTGGACCGGAGGAGGCCGTATAGCGTCATCACGGAACGGTGGCCTCTACCGGTATGCGATGGAGATCATGCGGCGACTCCCTTGGGTAAGCGGGTCGCCGTTCGGGTCCAGGAGATGGACGCTGGTGAATCCGGCGTCGAGCAGCAGTCCCGTAGCTCGGCCGCCACGAACATGCGCACGGAGAACATGAAGCGGCGGGTGCGGGCGTTGCGGATGATCACGCGCTCGGTCGTCGCTCTACCGGTCGTGGGGTCGAAGCATGAACGGTCGATTGCGAAGTTGCCGTCGCGTTGCCGTCGCGGCCGGTGACAAACGCGGGCTGCCATCGAGGCAGCAGTTCCACAACCCATGCAGCTGGCGATGACACTGCCGTTTCGTGGTCGTCGACTGCATCTACGGTGTGGATTGTGGACAACGCGGTGGTGGTGGGAGCCGGTATTGGCGGACTGACGGCCAGCTTGCTGCTTAGCCGGGTTGCGGCCCGGGTGACGCTTGTGGAGCGGACGGAGCGACCGTCTGAGGTTGGCGCCGCCTTGGCTTTGCAACCCAACGGCATGGCGGTTCTGGAGCGTCTTGGCCTGCTGGCCGCTGTGGAGGCTGTCGGCGCGCGGATTGACAGGATGGACATTCGAAGTGTTACCGGCCGTAGGCTGCTGACCGCCGGGATGCCTGATCTGGGTGGCGGGCTTGATCACGCGGTCGCAGTCCGTCGAACCGACCTGCACCGGCTGCTGCTTGAGGCCGTTGCCGGCGTGGCCTCCATCGACACACGATTCGGATGGGCCGCGGTGACCGCGGATCCGAGCGGCGCGGTGAGGATTACCTCCACCACGGAGAACGGTCCGGACTTCGGCTCGACGAGCCTGGCGGCCGATGTCATCGTGGGTGCCGACGGGGTCAATTCAGCCGTGCGCAGCACGGGTGGCTTCGTGAGTCGGGTTTCATCGGGGAGCAGCTATGTACGCACGCTTGTCAGGGGTCGGGCTAGCCCGTGGTTCGAGGAGTACTGGACGCCACTGGGATCCTTCGGCCAGACACCGCTAGATGGCGACCTGGTCTACTTTTGGGCTGCAGCCCATGTGGCCGGGGCGGCTGAGGCGGTGTCTCGCCGCGACCTTGGGGCCTTCCGCCAAGAGTGGCGACGGGTACTTCCCGCCGCAGCGGACCTATTGGAGGAGGTGATGTCTTTCGACGACCTGCTAGTCAATACCGTTCGCCAGGTGGACTGTCGGCGCTGGTTCTCCGGCCGCCTGGTCTTGCTCGGTGACGCGGCCCATGCCATGGCCCCGAACCTGGGCGCGGGAGCGAATACCGCTCTGGTCGATGGCGTAGTCCTGGCCGAGGAACTCGCCGGTGCGCTATCGGTGATGGATGCCTTGGTGGGGTATGACAAGCGGCGGCGTCCACTCGTCCGGCGCGTGCAGAAGTCGGCCGCGGTCCTCCAGCGCCTGTGTGGCAT
>JAJTCL010000141.1 GCA_021323255.1 Propionibacteriaceae bacterium
CAGGCCGTCAGCGGGCTGCTGAATCCCCAACCCATGCAAGGCGCGGCTGTCAGGTGGTCAGGTTCAAGCGGCAACAAGGCTCATTCCACAACAGCCTCTCCAACTAGCGCGAAGTGCGAGAAACTGGCGCAAAGTGCGTCAGGACGGTGGTCTCACCATCTCCTCGACCAACGCCTCTGAGGTGAAACCCGGCTGGGTCAGTTCGCCGACCCACTCGAGCGCGTCGTACGGGCACTCCTCGATGCAGATGCCGCAGTACATGCACAGCGACCAGTCAATGGCGAAACGATCAAGCACATTTCGCGTACGCTCGCGTGCCCCGGACGGCAGATCCCCCACCGGCTCGGCATGCGAGTCAAGGCTGATGCACCAGGTCGGGCATTCTCGCGCACAGATCATGCAGGATGTGCAGGCCGGTTCGATCAACCGGATCCATCCATGCGATCCCTCTGGTGAGCTCACGTGCGCCTCCGACGCGGCCTGCCCCCCACTGCCGACTGGGCCACCTCCGCCGGATCAGGCGCCGGCTGCGAGGCATCGCGATCTCCCCACACCGCAGGATCGGGAACCCCCGGAGGCACCAAACGACGGCGACCTGGCGAGACATCGTGCTCACCTGGCTCCTTGGCTCCAGGCCAGTTCATCCCGGTACGCGCTGCCAGCACCTCATCCTTGCGCAGCGGGGTCCCCTCGAACTCAGGATTGAGCAACAGCCGCCGCCGCTCGCCTCCGACGAACTCAACACCGAACAATTCGGCCACTTCCCGCTCATGCCACGCCGCGCCGGCAAAGACACCGTGCACCGTGTCGATCCGCGCCTCATCGCGGGGCAGCGAGCAGCTCAGCATCCTCGTCTCGGCCCCCTGGGACAGATTCCGTACGACCAAAACCACCCGCAGGCAATCACGCCGACCAATGTCATCCACACAGCCGAGCCAGTCGAAATAGTCGAAACCATCCGCCTTCAGCGCCTCGACCGCAGCCAGCCAGTCCTCAGCCGCCACCTCGGTCACGACACCACCCGCCCAGCTACTCGATCCAGCACCGCCGACAGCGCCTCCGGCGGAGGTGGGCAACCCGGAACGTAGGCATCAACACCCAGCAGCTGATCGACGCCCTTGGTCACGGCGTAGGAATCCCAGTACGGACCACCCGAAGATGCACATGCCCCGAATGAGATAACCATTGGGCGCCGGCCAGCCTGTTGCTCGCAGCCCTCGACGATCGCCGCCACGGCTGGCGCCAGCCGATCCGTCACCGTTCCGGAGATGATCACCGCTAGCTGTGCACGGTCCTCAAGAGGGGGCAGCGGTGCTGGAGCAGAGGACGAGGCGGCATCAAATTCAAGTGCGCAACACGCCAGCGCGACATCCAGCACGTATAGCGACCCGTCGCCGTACCAGTCGACCCAGCGCATAGGTCCACGGTAATGCGGCCGAGTCAAGAGCAAGCCGCCGAGACAGGTGATCGAGCTACCCATGGGTTCTCATGACCTGAAAGTCCGCTGGGTAACCAGATTGCCGCCCTATTATGGGGGTATTGGCAGCCTCAGCGGAGATCGCAGCCACGAACCCCCCTGACCCCGACCAGCGGATTTAGGCACGCCAAGGAAGAAGGCACGCAGAGTAGTGAAGCAGGTCAATACCCTCGACCGGGTCGTTATCCGGTTCGCCGGGGACTCGGGCGATGGCATGCAACTCACAGGCGATCGGTTCACCTCCGACTCGGCGGTATTCGGCAACGACATCTCAACGCTGCCTAATTTTCCCGCCGAGATCCGGGCACCCGCCGGCACACTGCCTGGGGTCTCCAGCTTCCAGCTGCACTTCGCCAACTACGACATCATGACCCCCGGCGACCGGCCGGATGTGCTGGTCGCGATGAATCCGGCAGCGCTCAAGGCCAACATTGCCGACCTGCCGCGCGGCGGTGTGATCATCACCGATTCAGCGGACTTCACCAAGCGCAACCTGGCCAAGGTGGGCTACCAGAGCGATCCGCTCACTGACGGCTCGCTCGACGACTACCAGGTGCACGCTCTGGACCTGACCGGCATGACCGTCGAAGCGGTCAAGGGCTTCGGTCTCACCCGTAAGGACGCAACCCGCGCCAAGAACATGTTCGCGCTCGGGTTGCTGACCTGGCTCTATCACCGGCCCACCGATGGCACGATCAACTTCTTGTCCACCAAGTTCGCATCCAAGCCGGAGATTCGCGACGCCAACATCACCGCATTCAAGGCCGGGTACGCGTTCGGCGAGACCACCGAGGTGTTCGCCGTCACCTACGAGGTGGCGCCGGCGCCCATGCCGGCCGGAAAATACCGCCAGATCTCGGGCAATCTCGCGCTGGCGTACGGTCTGATCACGGCATCCAGAAAGGCCGGTCTGCCGCTTTTCCTGGGGGCCTACCCGATCACTCCGGCCTCCGACGTGCTGCACGAGCTGAGCAAGCACAAGCGGTTTGGGGTTACCACGTTCCAGGCCGAGGACGAGATCGCCGGAATAGGTGCTGCGCTGGGTGCCAGCTTCGCAGGACATCTCGGGGTCACCACTACCTCTGGGCCTGGCGCGGTGTTGAAGTCAGAAACCATCGGGCTAGCCGTAGCCACAGAGCTGCCCTTGATCATCTGCGACATCCAGCGCGCTGGACCGAGCACCGGAATGCCGACCAAGACCGAGCAAGCGGACTTACTACAGGCAATGTTCGGCCGCAATGGCGAGGCACCTGTTCCGGTGCTCGCAGCCCAGTCCCCTGCTGACTGCTTCCCGACCGCGATCGAGGCCGTACGGTGGGCAATCAAGTACCGGACCCCCGTGGTGATCTTGTCCGACGGCTACCTCGCCAATGGCGCTGAGCCCTGGCTGGTCCCAGACCTCACCGAGATCGCGGCGATCGATCCGGAGTTCGCCGCCGGGCCCAACGCAACCGACAAAGCCGGTGAGCCCGCCTACCTGCCCTATCTCCGCGATCCGCAGACCCTCGCGCGGCCTTGGGCCATCCCTGGAACCGCCGGACTGCAACACCGCATCGGTGGCATCGAAAAGGCCAGGGACACCGGCGCCGTCTCCTACGACCCTGCCAACCACGAAGAAATGGTCCGCACCCGCCAGGCCAAGATCGACGGGATCGTCCAAGACATTCCTGATCTGCTCGTCGACGACCCCGCGGACTCGAACGGGCGCCATGCGCGGGTCCTGGTGCTTGGCTGGGGGTCCACCTACGGTCCGATCGTCGCCGCGGCGCGACGAGTGCGCAAGACCGGTCGGTTGGTCGCCCACACGCACTTGCGGCACTTGAACCCGTTCCCAGCCAATCTGGGCAACATCCTGCGTAGCTACGAACGGGTGATCGTTCCGGAGATGAACCTGGGCCAGTTGGCCTTGCTACTCAGAGCAAAGTACCTGGTGGACATTCGTAGCTACTCCAGGGTCCGCGGGCTACCGATCTCGCTCAGCGAACTCGCTCGTGATCTTGAAAACGAGATCGATCAATTGGAAGGGACGAACCCGTGACCGCCGTCGATCAGCTGCATTCGGAGCTTGATCAACCAGGGACCACTCAAAAGGCGTCCGCGCCCGGCAGCCCGGGGCAGAGTTATCGCGGCCTTGCCGGCGTACCCCTGTCGCTGGAGCCTTTGAACCGCAAGGACTTCACCAGTGATCAGGAGGTGCGCTGGTGCCCCGGCTGCGGTGACTATGCCGTGCTAGCGGCTTTCCAGGGCTTCATGCCTGAGCTCGGGATCAAGCGGGAAAACACCGTGATCGTCTCAGGGATCGGCTGCTCGTCCCGTTTTCCTTACTACGTGGACACCTACGGCCTGCACTCCATCCACGGCAGGGCCACTGCGATCGCCACCGGTGTTGCTACGGCGCGCGAGGACGTTGCCGTCTTTGTGATCACTGGCGACGGCGACGCGCTCTCCATCGGTGGCAATCATCTGATTCACGTGCTGCGTCGGAATGTGAATGTAACGATCTTGTTGTTCAACAACCGAATCTATGGACTGACCAAGGGCCAGTACTCCCCCACGTCCGAGATCGGCAAGATCACCAAGTCCACACCGATGGGCTCACTGGACAACCCCTTCAACCCCATTTCGCTCGCACTGGGCGCCGAGGCAACCTTTGTTGCACGCACCATCGACTCTGATCGCAAGCACCTGACTAACGTGCTCCGGGCGGCGACGGCGCACCGCGGCAGCTCGCTGGTCGAGATCTATCAGAACTGCCCGATTTTCAACGATGGGGCATTCGATGCCATCAAGGACCCGACCACCTCGGCTGATGCGATCATTCCGCTGACCCATGGTGAGCCGATCCGCTTTGGCGTCGACGGGCACCTGGGCGTGGTACGGGATGAGCAAACCGGCGCCTTTTCCGTGGTTGAGGTTGCCGAGGTCGGTGAGGCCGCGTTGGCGGTACACGATGCTTACCTGGCGGATCCATCATTCGCCTTCGGGCTTTCCCGTCTTACCGATGCCGGTGTGCTGCACCGGGCGCCGATTGGCATCTTCCGGGATGTCGAGGCACCGGCGTACGACGACCTGGCCCGCGACCAGGTGGCGCTGGCGGCCAGCCTAGGCAACGACGAGGACGCTCTTCAGGCAATGATCAACGGCGGCGACACCTGGACTGTTCGTTAGCTTGCCTGGGCACCCTGAGGAACAGTCTCAGATCTGGCTACATCTGCCATGGAGCCCACGGCTGACCGCCTCTGTTATTAGAGTCGCTCCTTGAGGCAACCGGTCAGGAGACAACCATGAGCTCGAACAGCCCGTACGGCGGCCTTCAGTCATCGAGGCCGGGGCAGGGTTCCGGCCCGGGTCCGGGGCAGCCGCTGTCCCCGTACGGCTACCCTCAGCAGCAGACTCCCGGCGGTCCACCTGCTGGCTCGGGCTACTCCTTCGGACCCTTCGCGCCCGACGAGCCGACTGCGGAGTGGCAAGGTGACCCTGCGCCCGGTTCATATGGATCACCTCCGGGCCCATACGGCACAGGTCCAGCCCAGCCCGGGCCGCCGCCCAAGGGCAAGGGCAAGATCCTGATCATTGTTGGGGCGGCCTCGCTGGCGGTGATCCTGATGGCCGTCGTAGCGGTGGTTGTGGCCACGCGCGCCGGGCCCGCTGCCAATCTCGGTGGCAACACGAGCACCCAAGGGCAACAGACAAATCCGTCTCAGGGCAGTGGTCCGCAGGGGGCGGTGCGGCCTTCGGATGCGGTGGCGGGATACCTGCAAGCTCTTGCCGCAGGCGACGCCGTCGCTGCCTTGTCCTATGCAGCCGAGCCGGCGCCCACTGGCCCTTTGCTGACCAATGAGGTACTCGTCGAATCCGGCGAGCGCGCCGCCCTGACCGAGATTCAGGTGCCGGTTGTCGACGATCAGAACGCGACGTCGGTTTCGGCTACCTACACCCTCGGCGACTCTGCTGTCAGTGAATCATTCGACGTTGTCAAGGTGTCAGATACCTGGAAGCTCAGTCGTGCCGTCAAGGACCTCGATATCAACTTCATCGTTGGCGGACCTGTGCCGGTCAAGATCAATGGTGTCACAGTGAATCAGGACTCAGTTGCTGTGCTGCCTGGCTCGTACTCCTTCACCACCGGGCTGCCCTACGTCGGCTACGGATCCAAGAACGTTGTACTGGTGAAGAGTCCGTACGTGGAGGCGGATACCTACCGCATCCAAAGCCAGTTGACCAACTCGGGCGAGAAGGCAGCTATCTCGGCCGCCAAGAAGCGCTACAACAGGTGCCTTGACATCAATTCGCTCAAACCAAAGAACTGCCCGATCAAGTTCGACTCGAAGTACAGCTACAAGAAGAGCACGATCAACTGGCAGCAGGTCGGAGGTGACCCCTTCCGGAAAGCCAAGGTCACTTTTGGTGGAACGCAGGCACGCGTTGAGATTCCGCTCAAACTGAAGCTGACTGCAAGCTGTAGCTCTCAAGGCCGGGCCGGCAACTGCTCCGGCACGCTTTCCGGAAAGGCGGTTGCCGTTGTCAAGGTGACGTCGAAGCCGCTCGAGGTCAAGTGGCTCTGACTGTCGAGTAGCTGGAAGCCTCGGATGCGCGAGGAGGCTAGGCTACGTGTGGCTACTGATCGGTAGCATGTCCGAGTGACTGAGACTTCAGCTCAGAGACCTGCGATCGACTTCTCGACCTTCGACCCAGACGTCCGCATACAAGATGATCTTTTCCGTCATGTGAACGGGATGTGGCTGAACACGACGGAGATTCCGGCCGACAAGCCACTGACCGGCGCCTTCATGGAACTGCGTGATCAAGCTGAAGCGGCAGTACGCGACATCATCACCACACTTGAGGGTGGTGAGCCTGGCTCGGACGAAGCTCGGATCGCCGACCTGTACGCCAGCTTTATGGACGAGGACGCTGCGGAGCGAGCCGGCGCCGGGCCGATTCTGCCGCTGCTGGCCGCGATCGATTCCGTGGAGACTCTGCAAGACCTCACCCGTGTAGTGGCTGGCTTCGCGCGTCAGGCGGTGCCGGGGTTGGTAGCCCTGCAGGCAGAGCCTGACCCAGGCGATCCGAACCGGTATGTGATGTTTGCCGGGCAAAGTGGATTGGGTCTTCCGGACGAGGAGTACTACCGTCTCGACGCGTACACCGAGATCCGCACGCAGTATCAGGCACACGTCGCGACATCCTTTGCGCTTGTTGGCATCGAGGATTCGCAGGCTCAAGCGCAGCAGGTATTCGATCTTGAGACTGAGATTGCGGCGACCCACTGGGACAAGGTGAAATGCCGAGACCTCCGGCTGATGTACAACCTGATGAGCCTTGAGGACTTCGCGGCCAGCTGTCCCGGTCTGCACTGGCGGGAGTTTCTGGCGGGAGGTGATATTGCCGAGGAGAAGATGGCTGAGCTGGTGGCGATGCAGCCGTCC
>JAJTCL010000142.1 GCA_021323255.1 Propionibacteriaceae bacterium
CGGCATCCCCGAAAATCCAGGCCTGGCCGGAGGTGGGCCGTATATGGCCGAGGAGCAAGCGGATCGTCGTCGACTTACCTGCACCGTTGGGTCCCAGAAAGCCGAAGACCTCGCCAGCCGGGACAGTCAAAGTCAGTTCGTCCACCGCCAGTGTCGGACGGAAGCGTTTGGTCAGTCCAATGGTTTGAATCGCATCGCGCGTCGCGGAAGCCGGCACTGCGCACCCTTCAAGTCGGTCGAATACGTCCGCCGACCAGGCTTCCCCGCACGCCAATTTCAGCGTACCCCTCGAGTTCACGCTGACTCCCGATTTCTTGGCTAGCCAGGGATAACGAAGTACCTGAGCCAGAGGTACGGCGCCGCGAGCAAGATGGTGACCACGGTGACAATGGCGCCTGTCTTGGTGAACTCCCAGAAGGTGATTGGATAGCCGGACCGCTTCGCAATGCCGAGGATGACAACGTTGGCGCTTGCTCCGATCGCAGTCAGGTTGCCGCCGAAGTCCGCCCCGATCGCGAGCGACCACCACAGGGCGTCGGCCTGCACAGGGTCGGCGATTCCTTGTGTCAGTTCCAGCACAATCGGGCTCATCGCGGCCACGTAGGGAATGTTGTCGATGATGCCGCTGAGGATCGCCGAGACGAACAGGATGAGCATGGTGGCGACGAGCGCATCTCCACCTGTCGCCCGGGCGGCGGCTTCGGCGAGCGCTCCGATGACGCCGGTCTTCACCAAGGCACCGATCATGATGAACAGGCCGATGAAGAAGAGCAGAGTCTCCCATTCCACGCTGGGCATGAAGTCGCGCGGTTTGCTGCGCGATAGCAACACGAGCAGCCCGGCGCCGAGGAGTGCCACCACCGAGGGCTCAATGTGGAGGGCGGCGTGCCCGATAAACCCAGCGAACACTGCTGCGAGCACGATGCCGCAGATGATCAGCAATCGACGGTCTTTGATAGCCTCTCGTTCTTCCAAGGCCATTACGTCGGCTACGCGCTCGGGATCGACGGAGAACGAGCCACGGAACAGCAAGGGCAGCATGGCGACGAACACGGCTAGTGCCAAGGCGGCGATCGGGGCCAAGTTGATCAGAAAGTCGTTGAAGCTCAGGCCCGATTTGCTGGCGATGATGATGTTGGGAGGATCGCCGATCAGGGTGGCCGTGCCGCCGATGTTGGAGGCCAGAACCTCCGCGATCAAGTATGGGATGGGCGACACACTAAGTCGGTCGCACACCAACAGGGTGACCGGAGCGATCAGCAGCACAGTGGTGACGTTGTCGAGCATGGCGGACGCGACGGCGGTGATCAGCACCAACAAGATCATTACCCGGAGCGGTGAACCCTTGGCCCGCTTGGCGGCCCAGATAGCGACGAACTCGAACACGCCGGTCCTGCGAAGTACTCCGACGATGATCATCATGCCGAGCAGCAGGAAAATGACGTCCCAGTCGATCCCGGTCTCGGTCGAGTAGAAGGCGTCCTCCGAGGAAGCTACGCCGAGGGCAAGGATCACACCGGCCCCGGCCAGCGCGGTGATCGTCTTCGAGACCCATTCGGTGGCAATCAGCAGATACGCCACGACGAACACTGTCACCGCAACGATCGCCATCATGCTGATCTCCAGACCAGGCACCAGACCGGGAGGTGAGGGAGCGCCGGTGGGCCGGCAGAGGGAGTTCGGCTCAGTGTGGACGCAGAGCGAGCTCCAGCAGCCGGGACGCGCTGATCACACCGATCAACTTGTCGTCCCTCATCACCGCGGCCAGTGGGCAGCGCAGCCGCGCCATGATTGCGGCGACCTCGATGATGGTGTCGTCGTGGTTGACGGCGGCCAACTCCCGCCGTTCGCTGGGCAGCAGATCGCGGACCCGCTTGTTGCCCAGCTTTTCCCCGGCACGGTCGGCCATCGACTCGTTCATCACCCTGGCCAGCGACGGGTCGTCCTGGACGTAGCCGGGAACCAGGAACCTGACCACCTGGGATGCCGGCAATATCGAGTGGGGGGAGCCATCGGTCTCGGTGACCACTAGTGCAGGTAACCGTCGTTCGGCCAGGAGTATGGCCGCCTCGAGCGCACTGGTGTCCAGATCGACCAGCGGCATGTCTTCTGCCATCTGTTCGGCGTGCACGCACCCACCGTACGCTGCAGCTCCAGCAACGGATGCTCAATGCAACGCTCGGTTCTAGAGTCCAGAAACGGGTCATGGGCAAGTCTCTTTTCGTCGACGAGCGCTCAGCGAAATGCTGAGCGTCGGTGCCGACCAGACTTCCCGGCGCGCCTAGAGAGAGGTAGCGATGCGGACTGAAGTCACGAGCCTAGCCGATCGGATCTGCATTGGCGCGAGAGCAAACAGACAGAACGGCTCGGACTCACCCCGACTTGTCAGAACCCAGTTGACCTATAGGTCAATTGGGTTCTGACAAGTCGGGGTCGCCGAAGCGGGCGATGGGGTCGGTGGCCTCGGCCCAGAGCTCTGCGTCCGATTCGGCTCGACGCGCCTTGCGCCACACGTACCAGTACGCGCCTCCGGCTGCAGCTCCAACTGCGAGTACCACCTTCCATTTCACGCGGTCAACCTTAGCGGCCCGCGATCAGTTTGGGCGGTACGGTGTCGATCTATGAGGCGACTCCTGGGAGCACTCATCGCTGTACTGCTCGCCCTCGCGGGATGCGGTGTCCGGCCCGCCAATCAACCACAGCCGAGCGTTGCTCCTACCGGCGGCAGCCCGGGAGTGCCGGCCTCGCCGACCAGCCCAGGTCTCAGTCCAAGCCAGAGCGCAACCAGCGCCACCTCGGCCGAGGTGCTGCAAGAGCAGCAGTTCAGCCTGAACGACGCCGCCGAGTTCGACGATGGCCTGCTGATCGAGATTGCCGGCGCAGTTGCGGACAAGGCGGCCAAGACCGACCGCGGTGCTGAGGCGACGAACGGGGAGATCGTGATCGCCTCGGTCCGCATCGAGAACAAGACCAAGGAGCCCTACGATGCCGAGACTGTGCTGATCGGTGCTCAGTACGGCAACAGCAAGGACGCGCAGATCATCATCGACAAGACCGATGAGCTGTACAGCGGTTTCACCGGCACTATCAAGCCAGGAGGTGAAGCCATCGCCAGCGTCGGCTTCGCGGTCCCGTTCTCGGAGCTGAGGAGGGTGACCTTCATCGTGGACCCGAACGACGACGTACACGAGGCGATCAGCTTCACCGGCACCGTCAATCGCAATTGAGACCGCGAACGACTGCGACACCCTCAATCGCATCTCGCCAGGCAGCGTGCGGCACGATGAGCAGATGACCGTCATCAAGATCAACGCCATTACCGTGCCGGCCGACTCCGGGGACGAGTTGGCACACCGCTTCGCGGCGCGGGCCGGGGCTGTCGACAACGCCGACGGATTCGAGGGTTTCGAGTTGCTCAAGCCCACCGATGGGCGGGAGCAGTGGCTGGTGCTTACCCGCTGGCGCGATGAGGAGTCGTTCCAGGCCTGGCTGAACTCGGAGTCCTTTGCCCACGGCCACCGCACGGCAGCCGAACGTCGTGGCGAAAGCGGGCCGCCACCGGTTGCCACTCACAGCGAGGTCTGGTCCTACGTAAGTGCTGGTGGGTCCAGTCCTGGCTGAGGGGCCAGTCGTCAGGCCACGGTGAGGCCCACTCGGTGAGCGACGGCGGCGGCTTCGCCGCGACCGCTCACCCCAAGTTTGGCCAAGATGTTGGACACGTGAACGCTGGCGGTCTTGGTACTGATGAACAGTGCCGAGGCGATCTCGCCGTTGGATCGGCCATCCGCGACCAGTTGCAGCACCTCGAGTTCACGCGGCGTCAGGCCAGCAACCGGACTCGCCTCCGCCGGCGACGTCACAACGAAACCGGCGCGCTGCGACAGCGCCGCAATTCGATCGGTCAGCAAAGTCGAGCCGAGCGCAACCGCTTCTTCTGACGCAGTGGCCAGCACCTGCTTGGCCTCCACCCGCTCCCGCGCCGCCACCAAGTGCTGGCCGAGTCGCAAACCCGCGTACGGATGCAGGTGCGCGGGCGCCGGCTGCGCCGCCAGTCGATCCAACGCGGACCGCCACGCTTCTGCGGTGTCATCCAACTCGGCGATGATCACGGGTTCCCAGAATGTGCGGATGTGTACTGGCATCGTCTGATGATCAAACAAGTCCCGTACTCGTGCCAACCGCTGCCCGCTGCCTTCGGCCTGATCGAGAACTCGGGCAGCCGCAGCACCAGCCGCGAGCAGCGGATAACACTGCGTCCGCTCGTAGAGCTCCCAATGATCAAAGAACACTTTCACATCGGACCAGGCACGCTGATGATCACCTAGAGCTAGCGCATGCTCGGCGTCGGTACGGATCGCCTGGCTGTTGTACTGCGGCGCAAGCTGCTCTTTGGTGATCAACGGTCGGAATTCGGCGAGCACTGCGTCCGCCTCGTCCAGCTGGCCGCGCCACACATGCAACCAGGCCTGGAGCAACCGCAGGTGAGCATGATGGTGCGCCGGCGGATCCAGTTCCAGCGCGCGCTCGATCATGACCGATGCTCGTGTCCACTGTCCAAGTGCCAGCAGCGGTTCGGCGGCGTTCCCCGCGAGCATGGCGCCGAAAGATCGTTGCAGACCAAGCTCGCGGGCCACTTCGACACCGCTCAAAGCCTGGCTTGCCGCGTCCTCGTACCGGCCGACGTGATTGAGCGCGTCGGAATAGTTGATGTAGAAGCGCAGCAGCGTACGTGTGCTGGTGCGAGCGGGTTGACTGACTCGCTCAAATGCGGCAAGCCCCTCGTCCTCTTGACCAGCCGCAGCCAGATTGGTGCCAAGGGTGATCCACGCGTTCGCAGTGACCGAGTCGGAGTTGGCCAGTGCCGCGGCATCGACGGCCTGCTGGGAAAACTCGATGCCTCGCTGCGGATCGCCGGAGAGCATGGTACGGCGCGCCAGCATCTCCAGTACCCGAGCGCGGAGCTTGGCATCAGCGTCTTCGGGGAGGATGCGAAGCGCTTCACGAAGTCCCTCGAGGCCGCCCGCACCCATCAGGCTGAACTTGTTACGCGCCTGCACGATCAGGGCCTCAATGCGCTCCCGAGGATTCCTCTCCGGGTCGAGCTCGTCCAGAGCGCCATTCACCAAGGCGAGGGCTCGATCGAATTCACCGGCATCCTCCGCTGCGTACGCGGCGCGCATCAGCAAGCTGGCATGCGGTCCAGCCACCGATTCCGGATCGTCCACCTGGTCCCACAATTCGAGGGCCCGCTCGTACAACTTGAGTGCTTCGTGGAAGGCTGCAGAGCCCGACTCGGCGGCGGTCAAAGCCCAACGGAAGGCCTTGTTGACCTCGTGCGCCGCGTTCCAGTGATGCGCGATCTCCGAAGGTGCGGCCGCCGCGCTCATCAGCTCCGGATGCTCCTCCAGGAGCCTTGCGAAACGGGCATGCAGCCGCGCGTGCTGGCCGGGCAGCAAGTCGTCGTGGACCACCTCGCGCAGCAACGCGTGCCGGAAGCTGTACCCGGTTTCATCGGTGGTGAGGACAGCGGCGTCAATCGCCTCCCGGAGCTGGCTCTCCAACTCACCATCCGAGGCTTCGGCGGCAGCCGCCAGCAGCTCATGATCAACACGGTTACCTGCGACCGCGGCCAGCTGCAAGGTTTGCTGGGTACGGTCGGAGAGGCTCAATACGCGCACGTTCAGCGCATCGCGGAGGGTGTCCGGCATGTCGATGCAGCCGCGAGCGGCTGATCGGGTGAGCTCTTCGACGAAGTAGGGGATGCCCTCACTGCGCTTGTAGACCAAATCAACGATCACGTTGCTGGGCGGCCGTTCCATGAGCTGGGTGAGCAGTTCAGCGACCTCGGCACGCTCCAGGTTGGGCAGATCGATGCGCACCGTGCCTGGAAACCGGCCGACTTCGGCCAGGAACGGACGCAACGGATGCCGGCGGGTGAGTTCGTCGCTGCGATAGGTGGCGATGATCATTACCGAGGCATCGGTGAGAGCGCGTGCCAGGAAGCGCAGCACGTGGCGCGTCGACTCGTCCGCCCAGTGGATGTCCTCGATGATCACCACTAGCGGCCCGTTCTCACTGGCCCGCTCCAACAGCATGGTGACGACTTCATAGAGTCGCAGTCGGATGGTGTCGTCGTCCTCGCGTGGCGCGGTACTCAGATCGGGTAGCAGGGCCCCCAGCGCCTGCCGTCCGGCGCCGGCCCACTCCAAGACCTGCTCGCGGCCGTGCTGGCTCACCAGATCCCGCAGAGCGCCGACAACCGGCGCGTACGGCAAACCTTCCCCACCCATCGGTACACATTGACCACGGATCACCTGAGCTTTGCGATCGGCGAGCTGACCAAACAGATCGGCGAGGAAGACCTCCACGACGGTGGTCTTGCCGGCCCCGGCGTCTCCGCCCATGATGACGAAACGGCTGCCGTCATCGATGACCTCATCAAGGATCCGGCCGAGCTGGGCACGCTGCTCGGCCCGGCCTACCACGTTGCGGCTGCGTACGGCAGCGGCCGTGGCCCCTTTCACCATGAGCACTATCGTGCCACCTGTCCGTGACACCCCTGCCGGGTCGCGCTTAGTGCGCGACCCGGTGCTGGGGGGTGGCGATACCGTGCTGTGCCGGATGCTCGGTCGCGATGGCAATACGCTGCTTGCGCCGTTCCAGCATCTTCTGCCACCAGCTCACTCGCCCGCTCAGTGCGAGCCGAACTCGCCGGTTGCGCTCGGCCAGGCGGGCGAGATCGCGTTCCCGCTGATCCGTCATAACCTGGTAGCTGTAGTCGTTGATCATGCTCATTTCAGCCTCCTTGTTTGCTCTTGGAACCATCCTGGTTCTAAGGGGTGGAGGCGTAACACGTGGAGATTACCTATCTTTTTGGCTGACTACCGTCTGAGGTACCGGCTTGTCAGCGTCGGTGGCCGCTCTGGCGACCCCTCATGCTGACAACTCGGTGATGGGTCGGCGCGGGTGGGTACAACGGATATGTGCCGAGGCTGAAAAAAGTCTCACCTCGAGATCCCGGATGGACCCGGCGGCGCGCCGGGAAAGGGTTCGTCTACCTGGACGAGTCCGGAAACCGGTTGAGCCCAGAAGCAAGCCAGCGGTGCAAGCTGCTGGTCATCCCGCCGGCATGGGAACAGGTATGGATCTGCCCGGTGCCCAATGGACACCTCCAGGCTGTCGGCACCGACGACGCCGGTCGGCGGCAATATCTCTACCACGAGCAATGGCGGCTGAAGCGTGATCGACTGAAATACGACAAGGTGCTGGAGCTTGCGGCCCGACTTCCCTCAGCACGACGTACCGTCGAAACGCATCTGCAGCTGCCGGGCATGCCGTTCCAGCGAGCA
>JAJTCL010000143.1 GCA_021323255.1 Propionibacteriaceae bacterium
TCCGACGGCCTTCGCTCCTTCGAGCCGAGCCGGAAGAATCCCGGCCGGATGAACATCTGGACCGTCCCGGTACCCGGCGGAATGATCAGCGTCGTGATCGACCTAGCCCATAACGAGGCAGGGCTGGAGGCACTGCTGGAGATCATGAACGGCGTCCGGCCGCCCAACGGTCGCCTGCTGCTTGGTGTGGGTACCGCCGGTGACCGCAGCGATGATGTTTTCCTCCGGCTCGGTGAGATCGCCGGCCTTGGCGCCGATTTCGTCGAGATCACTCACAAGGCGAAGTACTTGCGGGGACGCAGCATGGATGAGCTTGACCAGCTGATCAGGACAGGAGCTGCCCGTGCCGGTATGGGCATCGAACGCGAGCACGACAGCGAGCTGGATTGTCTGGTGTCGTTGGTCGGTCAGGCGCGCGACGGCGACGTTGTCGCGGTCATGACGCACCAAGATCGCGACAAGTTGGATCAATGGCTCATTGATCATGGCGGATCGCGGGACACTGCCGACGTGCTGCGAGCCAAGGTGCGCCCGGTTTGAGCTGCGAGCGCTGGATATCGGCGCTCACCAGGTCAGTGCGAGTCCGGGTCGGGCACGGCATTGCTGAAGTCGCGGTCGACGGCAGGTCGGGCCCCCGGCTGGGCTTGATGACCGTAGGACTCCAGATAAGCCATGACGGCAGCATGCTGCTCTACGCAGATCACCACCAAGTCGCCAGCGTTGGACCGCGACATCGCGTGCCGCACGCTTGCCAGTTCTTCCAAGACGATCTCGACCTGCTTACAGCGTGCACCCCCAGCCATCGCCTGACGCGCTCCACCAGCCACCATCTCGGCGACCTCCCCAGGTGCGCGGGCGCGGAGGTTGCTGTCCTCGCGCACAATCAGCACATCGAAATGCCGGGCCGCCTCAGCACCAAGCTCGCGCATGTCCTCGTTCCGGCGATCACCAGCAGTCGATATGACACCTATCCGGGAAATCCGTCCAAGATCGTTCGTGGACTCCAGGGCATCCCCGGTCTTGTCCACGAAATCGCCGAGCATGATCATTCCAGGGACGTTGTGGCAATAGTCGATTATCACCGTACGGCCCTCCACATCGACCTCATTGAGGCGACCAGGCGCGAGGTAGTAATTGGTCGAAAAGGAACGCAGGCCCTGACGAATATCATGCAGCGAGGCTCCTGCCGCGAAGGCCCCCGCGGCCGCCGCCATGGCGTTCTGGACGTTCATGGTGGCTCTGCCCCCGAACGTCGCGGGTAACAGGTGGGTCCAGGCCAACTGCATGGAGCGACGTCCCTCCTTGATCATGATCATGTCACCAAGATCGCTGTGCTCGAGCACGAGGGCCAGGCCCCCGCGTCGACAGTGATCATCAACGGAGTCTCGGATATCACTGCCGGGCTCGGCCATGGTGAACCACACGATTCGGCCGGAGCAGCGCCGGCGCATGGCGCGGACCAGCGGGTCGTCGGCGTTCAGTACAGCGAAGCCATTACGCGGCACCGCCTCGACGATGACTGCTTTGACGTCGGCGAGTTGCTCCAGCGTGTCGACACCGCGCAGGCCCAGGTGGTCGGGCCGCACGTTCAGCACCACGCCAACGTCGTTCCGCTGATAACCCAGGCCCTCACGCAGGATGCCGCCGCGCGCTACCTCAAAAACCGCAAAGTCGACGCGCGGATTCTGCAGCACCATCTTCGCCGACCGCGGCCCCGACGCGTCCGAGCGGATAACCAACCGCTCGTCAATCACGACCCCGTCGGTCGAGGTCATGCCGACCTTCTTGCCGATTCCCTTGAAAATATGGGCGATCATCCGCGATGTCGTGGTCTTGCCATTGGTGCCGGTGACAGCGATGATCGGGATCCGGCTCGGCGTACCGGGTGGGAAGAGCATGTCGACTACCGGCTTTGCCACGTACTGCGGGTCACCGATCGTCGGATGGGTGTGCATCCGGAAGCCTGGTGCGGCATTCACTTCGCAGATCCCGCCACCGGTCTCGCGTACGGGCTGGGTGATGTCGGGCGCAATGAAGTCGATACCGGCAATGTCCAGCCCCACCACTCGTGCGGCCTCCTCGGCAATTTCGATGTTCTCCGGGTGTGCTTCGAAGGTGCGATCGATCGAGATGCCGCCAGTGGACATGTTCCCGGTCAGGGTCAGCTTGATCATCTTGCCCTCGGGTGGCACGTCGTCCATCCCGAACCCCTGGGTCGCTACCAGATCAATTGCAGCCTTGTCGATCTTGATCCTGGTCAACACCTTCTCGTGGCCCACGCCACGGCGAGGGTCGGCATTGGTCTTGGCAACCAATTGATTGATGGTCAATACACCATCACCGGTGACGTGGGCTGGTACCCGCTCGGCGATGGCCGCGATCTTGCCATCGACTACCAGGCATCGGTAGTCCCGGCCGGTCACAAATGTCTCGACGATCACCAGGCCGCCGCGTGACTCCGACTTGGCGACGTCGAAGGCGCGACGTACCTCCGCGTCATTGCGCAGATCGAGCATGACCCCTCGGCCATGGTTACCATCGAGCGGCTTGAGGACCACGGGGTAGCCGATACGGTTGGCCAGCCGGACCGCATCCTCGAGGGTACGGACCGACTGCGACCGAGGGACCGGCAGCCCGGCAGCCGATAGGAGCGACAGGGTGAGCTCCTTGTTGCTGGCGATGTCAACCGCGACCGACGGCGTTTGAGAGGTCATGGTGGCCCGGATCCTTTTCTGGTGGACCCCCTGACCGAGCTGCACGAGCGAAGCCGTGTTGAGGCGCAGGTAGGGAATGTCGCGGCTGACCGCCTCTTCCACGATGGCCTGGGTGGACGGCCCGAATGCGGTCCGCTCACCGCGGACGATGAACTGCTCCAGCGCTTCGTCGAAGTCGAACGCGGGGTCGGGAATGATCAAGTGGTTGACCAACCGGACGGCCAGTTCGCCGGCGGCAAGGCCGACTGACTCATCGTAATAGGCGTAGATCACGTTGTAGCGGTCGCGCTCGCCTTTTACTTGTCGCGTCTTGCCGCGGCGCATGTCGTGTCCGACGGTCTGCTGCAGCTGCAGCGCCACATGCTCGGCTACGTGGCCAACCCAGGTGCCCTCGTAGAGCCGCTCCGCGAAGCCGCCTCGCCGACCGCGACTGCAGGTGTGGTTCATCAAGCCCGGTAGCCGCTCCAGCAGAGCCTCCGCGAATCCGGGGAGCCTGTTGGTCGGGAAGTCTTCCAACACGCCAAGATCGACAACGAGCTGGATTGCCGGTTCGTAGTGCCAGATGTTCGGACCGCGGTAGACCCTGCTGGAAATGATCTTGAGATCAGGGTGTGGAGTTGGGGCAACGCTCTCGGTCACGGAATCTCCTCACAGGGTGCGGCCTTCTTGCCGACTTGTCAGAATCCAGTTGAGCTATGGGTCAACTGGGTTCTGACAAGTCGGAGGTCGACTTGCTGCGATCCTGCCACTCCTCGACGGGCAGAGCTTCCAGCGGTTGTCCGACACTTGATACGTGACCATATAGTCACATATCATGCAAAGCGTGGAACAGGGTACCGAGGTTTTCCGTGCGCTGGCGGACCCAACCCGACGTGCCCTTCTCGATCGCCTGTTCAGCCAAGATGGGCAGACGCTCAACGAGCTCTGCCAAAACTTTCCCGAGATGACTCGCTTCGGTGTGATGAAGCACCTCTCAGTGCTCGCGGAGGCCGATCTGGTCCTCACCGCACGGCAGGGACGGACGAAGCGGCACTATCTCAATCCTGTGCCCATCGAGCAGGTTGCCAACAGGTGGATCAGCAAGTATGCGGCTCGATTCACCTCAGCCCTGGTCGCGTTGGACGACCAGGTGATTGCTGGTAGCGAAACAGAAGAGTCGAGGAGGCCTGAGTCGGCATGAGTCTCAACACGCACGTCTATCAGATTTACATTGCCGCCAGCCCGGAGCAGGTGTGGGCAGCAATCACCGAGTCGGAGTGGACCAGACGCTATTTCCATACGACGTCATTCGTGGAGCCGCCGCAGCGGGGCAAGGTCTACCGCACGGTCCGAGCCGATGGTCGGCCGGCGATCGACGGCGTCATCGAGGAAATGCAACCTCCCATAGCGGGGAATCCGGGTCGGTTCGTGCAGACCTGGCACATCCTGTACGACGCAGCGTTGGAGCAAGAACCACCGGGCCGCGTGGAGTGGACCGTCGAGAACGCCGGCGAAGGGCTCACTCGTGTCAGGCTCGTGCATGGCGACCTCGGTCAGAGCCCATTGACGTGGCAGAACGTCAAAGACGGCTGGGTTTGGATTCTGGACAGCATGAAGACTCTGTTGGAAACGGGAAATCCGCTACCACGGGTTCGCGACTACGAGGATGTTGTCGAAGCGGCGAGATCATGAACGCCGCCGCCTTCTTAGCTGCGTCTGTTCCGGCGCAGTCGGTAGGCGGGTGAGAGTCCCTGGGAGGCAATTTCTCGCGGTACATCCTGCAGCTCTGCCTCTGCCGCACGCGCCTGGAGCACCTCGGGATCAGGTACAGCTGTCTGATGGGCGAGCAAGGTACGGGCGGTGAGATCGAATTGGCTCCCAGCAGGTAGCACGTGCAGCACCGCCCCAGACACCAGTAGCGGAGACGTGCGCTTGGCCACGAAGGCGTTGGAGATCAGATTGTGCCCGTCGACCACAGTGACCGCACCCCGGCCGATGACTTCAAGGCGGCTTCCGTCGTCAATGACGGCTGCAGTGTCCTCGTCGACACCGAGGCCCAGCAGCGAGGGTGACTGAGCGACCAGCGAGAGTAGCCGTCCGTAGCGGTTGCGCTGTTCGAAGTGCTGGTCGATCACCACGCCTCGGAGCAGGCCGAGCCCCGCCGAGAGCTGGCTCATGCGCTGCTTGGGTGTTGCGCCGCCGGTACCGAACGCGATCATGTGTTCAGCCAAAATGCTGGCGCCTGCTGACGTTCCGGCAACCACCGTGCCGCGCTCATTCGCTTCCTTGATTGCATCCCCGAAAGGGGTTCCGGTGATGAAGGAGCTGAGCTTGAGCTGGTTGCCCCCGGTCAGGAAGACTGCACTGACAGTGTGCAGCTGCTCAACGAGATCAGGGTCGTGCGCCTCCGCGCGGCTCTCTGGACGCAGCGAGATGACCTGACCGGCACCGAGTGATGTGAAGACACCGCGATAGACCTCGACCACCTCGACACCCAGCGAGGAGGCCGAGGAGACGACTCCGATGCGCGCCTGCGTACCGCCGGCCGATGCGACGAAAGCGTCCAGCACGCTGCGTCGCCGCATCCTGGCTTCGGCGCCGCCGATCGCGAACAAGGTGCCTGGCATGAGCGTTACGGGTGGATCCCACCGGCGGGTAGAGACATGTGGGCAGCGTAGTGGACGGTGTTCGATTGCTCGCTCTGTGCTTGATTGCTCGCTTCGCTCGCCGAGGATTGCGCTGGGAAGCCGCTGCCTTCCTCGTACGCTCGCAGACGAAATAGCTACAATTCGCCTGGCTCGCGGACGTTGGAATCCGTCTGCTCGCTCACTCGTCCAGGCAGCGGCGCGCAATCCTGGTCGCGGCGGATCGCGCTGGGAAGCCGCCTACTTCGTCGTCGTTCGCCGACGAGAAGCGTGTCAGCTCACTCCTCCTCAGCACGGTGGCGCGCGATCCGCGGGTTCGATTGCTCGCTCTGTGCTTGATTGCTCGCTTCGCTCGCTGAGGATTGCGCTGGGAAGCCGCTGCCTTCCTCCTTCGCTCGCAGACGAAATAGCTACAACTTCGCCTGGCTCGCAGCCGGCGGAATCCGTCTGCTCGCTCATTCGATCAGGCAGCGGCGGGCAATCCTGGTCGCGGCGGATTGCGCTGGGAAGCCACCTACTTCGTCGTCGCTCGCCGACGAGAAGCGTGTCAGCTCACTCCTTCTCAACACAGCTCGCCGCTGGGGCTGGTGCTCGCTACGCTCGTGCGATTGTTGAGGCACGGCGGCGTGCGAGCCGCGGTTTGACGGCGCGAGATCAGTGCAGCCAGCTCACGGCGGAACCGAGCGCTTCGCCCGCTTTCGCCCGGACCCGGCGCAACTCCCGCGCGCGGCGGTCTGCTTCGAAGGAGGAGATGCTGGCTCCGTCGTCAAGCAAGGCGGCGTCGCAGGCCGCAAGCAACCGAGCTGCGCGCTGGGCGGTGACGCGCTGACGCTTGCTATAGCCAGGGGCGAGCAGCACTTCACCTGCGGGCGTCGGTCGAGCGCCCCCGGCAATCTCGAGCCGGGATAGCGTTGCGGCAGCATCGAGGATTACCTCATTCAAGGCCCGCTCAGCCTCATAGGGGCTGCTCGGAGCGAGTGGCCGCTCCGCTGTGAAGATTCGCCACTGAACGGCCTGGCCTACCCTGATCGGAACCAGCCCGAGCCCAGCTGCACTGGCTACCACGGCCTCGCCTTGTTCAAGGGCGGCAAGGTTGAAAGGTACCGGGCCACGCAGTGGGGCAAGGGAGCCTGGCACCGGGAGGGCGAGAAACCACCCCTCTGGCTCCGCAGCGAGCAGCGCCTCCAAGGCAGCGTCCAGCGTCGACGCTTGCAACGGATCCAGGCCCAGGGCACCGTCAGGATCTATCACATGATGGGCGACGTCGTAACCAACAATCGCCCGCTCCGCCTGCTCAATGGACTGTTGACCTTTGATCATCGAGTTAAGGTTCGCCGTCATGCGTGCCGAGGGCAGCGAGTCCATCGCCCTACGGTAATCGGCTGGCAGGAGCTCCAAAAACTGTAGGTTGAACCCATGGCAGCTGTCGTCGATCTGGCTGGCGTGAGCATCGTCCGGAACGG
>JAJTCL010000144.1 GCA_021323255.1 Propionibacteriaceae bacterium
GACGCCGCCCAGTGAGCGCGCCGAGCTCCTGCGCAAAGTGGCAGAGGGAATCGACGCCCGCACCGAAGAGCTGGCAAGGGTCGAGACCCGAGACAACGGTTCACTGCTCCGGTCTCACCGGCGCAGCGTTATGCCCCGGGTGGGAATGAACTTCCGATTCTTTGCCGACTACGTGGAGAAGCTGGAGCACCCCGATGGCGAGATCCGCGGCCACCGGGAACGGATCAGCTACGACCCAGCCGGCGTTACCGCGATCATCACGCCCTGGAATGCGCCGCTCATGCTCGCCACCTGGCGGATCGGGCCCGCACTCGCCGCCGGCAACACCGTCGTCGCGAAGCCCCCCGAGTGGGCGCCGCTGACCGCCTCACTGCTGGCCGACATCACACACCAGGCCGGGCTGCCGGCCGGCGTCTTCAATGTCGTCCAGGGCACCGGCTCGCAGGCCGGCGCACCGCTGACGGCGCACCCCGGTATCCGTCGGCTGGCCTTCACCGGCTCCGTACCTACGGCCGGCGTGATCGCCAAGGCCGCGGCCCCCAACATCGTGCCGCTGTCCTTTGAGCTTGGCGGCAAATCGCCGCTGGTGATCTTTGCCGATGCTGACTTCGACCTTGCCGTCAAGCTGGCGGTGGAGCAGTTCGACAATTCAGGCCAGGTGTGTCTGGGTGCGTTCCGGATTCTGGTCGAGGACTCCATCGCCGAGCGCTTCACCGAAGCGGTGCTGGCCAAGGCCAGCACGATCGTGCAGGGTGACCCTCGCGATGAGGCGACCGAGATGTCCTGCTTGATCAGCCGACAGCACTTGGAGAGGGTCGACGGCTTCGTACGGCGGGCCCGCGCCGCCGGCGCCCGGGCCATCCTGGGCGGCTCACCCAATGAGGAGTTGGGACACCTCTTCTATCGACCAACGATTCTCGTCGATGTCGAGCCAGGCAGCGAAATCCTGACCGAGGAGGTCTTCGGCCCAGTCTTGACGATCCAGAGTTTCTCCTCCGAAGAGCAGGCCGTCGACCTGGCCAACAACACCCGGTTCGGACTTGCCGCGACCCTGGTCACCGGCGATCATGATCGCGCGGAACGGGTCAGCGCACGCATCAACGCCGGAACCGTCTGGGTCAACTGCTTCTTCGTACGCGATCTCGGCGCACCCTTCGGTGGTAACGGCAAGTCCGGGATCGGCCGCGAAGGCGGGATCTACTCCTTCGATTTCTACTGCGACATCAAGAACACCGTGTTCTCGCCGACCGGCTGGACCACGAACGACAACACCTGACCGTCAAGCATCGAGAGCGAAAGGAACACGAGCATGGGCGAGGTGGTGGGCGCGGGTCTGACCGCGCACGTGCCGACAATCGTGCTGCCGGAGGAGATCCGTCGGGAGTTGAACAACGGAGACGACACCACACTGGTGGCGGGCCTCCAGCAGCTGCGCAAAGACGTGTTCGAAACGCTCGACTACGACACCGTCGTGGTACTGGACTCCCATTGGGCGACGACGGTCGAGTTCGTTGTCACGGCGCAAGAGCGACGCAAGGGCCTCTTCACCTCAGAGGAGCTGCCCCGCGGAATGAGCCAGCGGCCCTACGACTTTCTCGGAGATCCCGAACTCGCCCAGTTAATCGCGTCCAAAGCCGACGACCACAGCACGTGGATCGCCGCAATCTCTGATGATCACCTACCGATCTTCTATGCCACCACCAATTTGTGGGAATTCCTTGGCCAGGGGCTGCCGGACAAGAGGTGGATCTCCATTGGCGTGTGCCAGACCGCCGACACTGAGGACAACCTCCGGCTGGGCCGGGCGCTGGGTGATGCCATCGCTGAAAGTGACCGCAAGGTCGTGCTGCTGGCTTCCGGAGCTCTCAGCCACACTTTCTGGCCGCTGCGAGAACTCCGTAGGCACGAGGCCGCGGGGATTGATCACATCTTCACACCGGAGGCTGCCGCTGCCGACGCCGAACGGATGCAGTGGTTCGAGGCAGGCGATCACGCACGGGTACTGGACACCATGCCGGAGTTCTACCGGTTCCGGCCGGAGGCGCGGTTCGGGCATTACCTGATGATGATCGGCGCTCTCGGCGAGGGTGATTGCACTGCCACCGGCCGCCGCTACGGAGAGTACGAGAACTCGATCGGCACCGGTCAGGTTCACTACTGGTTCGACAGGCCCGAGGGCGGCTTCCCCAGGCCGCGCCGTACGCCTGAAGATTCCCAAGTCAGGCAACAGGCGACCGGTCCGGATTTGCCTGCAGCTGGCTGAGCCGGCCCAGCTACCCAAGGAGTGCCCATGCCTGTCCGCGAGACCCGGCGGATCCTACTGGACGGCAACTTCGTCGACGTCGAGCGCCGTGGCGACGAGCTGGTCGCCGGCGATGGCCGAACGGTCGGTGTCGCAGCGGCCGTCCATCTGGCGCCGGTGATTCCGTCCAAGATCATCTGTGTGCATCTGAACTATTCCTCCAGGGTGCAGGAGATGATGGTCAGCCTGCCGGCGGCGCCGACGTACTTCCACAAGCCCGTGTCGGCGCTGAATGCGCACGAGTCAGCGGTAGTGCGCCCCCTCGGCTGCAAGTGGTTGAACTATGAGGGCGAAATTGCCATCGTGATCGGCCGTACCGCGCGCAACATCGCACCTGACCAGGCCGGCGACTACATCCGCGGCTATTCGATCGCCAACGACTACGGCCTGCATGATTTCCGGGATACCGATTCCGGTTCGATGCTTCGGGTGAAGGGTGCGGACACCCTGTGCCCGGTGGGCCCGGGAGTCGTCGAGGGTTGGGACTTCCACGGCAAGCAGATCCGGACTCTCGTCAACGGTGATGTCCGGCAGGACGGCAATACCGACGAGATGAAGTGGGATATGCACTACCTGGTCGCCGACATCGCGCGGACGATCACGCTCCAGCCGGGCGACCTGCTGCTGTCCGGAACTCCCGCAATCTCCCGCACTGTCTATCCCGGTGACGTCGTGGAAGTGGAGGTCGAGGGCCTCGGCACGTTGCGCAATCACATCGTGGAAGGGCCGACGCCGATCCGCACCGACGTAGGCGCACAACCCACCGAATCCGAAGAGGTGCTGTCCACCGCCCAAGGCGGCGACTGGGAGTTCCGCGGTATTCGCAAACCGGACCTGTCCGGGAAGCACTAGCAAGGCCCAAGAATGGAGCTCTCGTGACTCACCCGCCGTCGATTCCACCGGCAGGTCCATCCGAAACAACAGCTGACATCGCGCGGCGCGACTCTCAGCGGCTGCGGCACGGCCGCCTCGGAGTGGTTGCCGTCGCCTTCTTTGTGATCTCGGCCGCTGCCCCGCTGACCGCCATGGCCGGCGGAGCGCCGGTGGCCATGCTGCTCGGCAATGGCCCGGGGATCCCTCTCGCGTACGTCGTGGTGAGCCTGATCTTGCTGATCTTCGCGGTCGGCTATACCGCGATGGCTCGCCATCACACCAGCACCGGTGCCTTCTACAGCCTGGTCACCCGCGGTCTCAGGCAGCCCGCCGGCGGGGCCGCCGCCATGATCGCCCTGCTGGGCTACAACGCAATGCAGATCGGGCTGTATGGCTTGTTTGCCGCAGCCGCGGCCGGATTCTTCAGCGAGAACCTCGGAATCGACTTGCCCTGGTGGGTTTATGCATTCGTCGCCATGGCGATCATTGCGGTACTGGGCTACCGACAAGTTGATCTTTCGGTCAAGGTCTTGGCGATCTTGGTCAGCCTCGAGTTCTTGATCGTGCTCATCCTGGACGCAGCGATCTTGATCCAGGGTGGCCAGGGCGGTACCGCGCCTCTGACCGCGACACCGTTTACCTGGGCGAGCTTCACCACCGGCTCCCTTGCCATTGCCTTGCTCTTCAACTTCGCGTCGTTCATCGGCTTTGAAGCCACCACCATCTACAGCGAGGAGGCCAAGGACCCCAAGCGCACCGTGCCGCGGGCAACCTACGTTGCCGTGCTGACCATCGGCATCTTCTACACCGTCACCACGTACCTCATGGTCGAGGGCCAGGGTGCGGCTGGGCTGCAGGAATACCTCGGAGGCCTCCAGCCTGACCCGACCGCGTTCCTGTTCGCGCTCGGCGCGACCTACATCGGAGGGGCGCTGACCACCGTGATGTCGCTGCTGTTCATCTCCAGCGTCTTTGCAGCGCTGCTCGCCTTCCACAACGCGGTCGCGCGCTACCTCTACGCCCTCGGCCGGGAGGGGCTGGTTCCGGCGCAACTCGGGCACACGCATCCCAAACATCTCAGTCCGCACACCGGCTCGCTCAGCCAGTCGATCTTGGCCTTGCTGGTGGTGGTGCTTTTCGTGATCACTGGTCAAGACCCTGTGCTGGCGCTTTTCACCTGGCTCACCCAGCTCGGCACACTGGCGATCATCGTGCTGATGGCGCTCGCCTCGTTTGCCGTGGTGGCCTTCTTCGCACGCCACCGCGATCTTGACTCCAATGCTCTCCGTACCACTGTCGCGCCGATCGTCGGTGGTGTCGCGATGACCGCGGTCGCCATCTACGCGGCGTCGCAGTTCGGCCTGCTAATCGGCAACCCGGAGAGCCCGTTGCGCTGGATCCTGCCGGCCTTGATCGTGGTCGCAGCGATCGGCGGCATCATCGCTGCGGTCACCCTGAGAGGCCGCTCGCCGGAGTTGTACGCCCAGATGGGTCGGCACCGCGATATCGAACTGGTCTCGCCAGGCGCCTAGCGGCCTGTCAGCATCGCACGCTGCGTGGGATGCTCACGCTGTACATGGCTTGCATGCCATGTACAGCGTGTCTCTGAACGCTCGCGATGAGTTTCACCCCGCTGAACGGTCTGACGCTGCAATGGGCTTTACTCATGCCCTGGGATCCGGTCGAAAGGACACATGAGATGAGAAAGCTGATCGTTCAAACTTTCGTGACCCTCGACGGTGTCATGCAGGCGCCGGGTGGGCCAGGAGAGGACGACGAAGGTGGCTTCACCCACGGTGGCTGGTCGGTGAACTATTGGGACGAGCAAATGGGTGAGGTGATGGAAGAGGCGACGAGCAAGCCGTTCGCCATGGTGCTCGGCCGCAAGACCTACGACATCATGTCCGCCTTCTGGCCAACTGCTCCCGAGGACACCGGCGCCAAGGTCTTCAACGACGCCACAAAGTACGTTGCGTCGCGGAGTCGCCCCACATTGGAATGGAGCAACTCAGTTTTGATCGAGGGAGACGCCGCAGAGGGTCTGGCCGCGCTCAAGGAGGAAGATGGGCCAGAGCTGCAGGTTCATGGCAGCGCGAACCTGATCCAAACCTTGTTGCGCAACAACCTTGTCGATGAGTACCGGCTCTGGGTTTTCCCCGTTGTCGTTGGGTCGGGAAAACGCCTGTTCGAGGATGGCACCATTCCCTCGGGTCTGAAGCTCGTCGACAGCAAGGTCTCCTCCACGGGAGTCGTGATGGGCAGGTACGAGCCGGCAGGCGAGATCCCTCTAGGTTCATTCGAGTAGGCATGATCAGCTCACCAATTGCCTGATGGAATCTGACGACCTACGAACCCCCTTGCGACGGCAACTCAGCGCGGCTGTGCGGGAACACGATCGCCCCGCCGTGTCCGCACTGCGGAATGCGCTGGCAGCGCTGGACAATGCCGAGGCGGTACGACCTGGCGAGGACTTCCAGCCCGAGGTCAGTCAGCACATAGCAGGTGGGGTGGCCGGTGTGGGTGCCGCCGAGGTGGAGCGACGGGTGCTCGATGTCGAGTCGCAGAGAGCGCTCGTGAGAGCGGAAATCGAATCCAGTCTTACCGCCGCCATGACGTACCAGCAGCACGGACGGCGCACCCGCGCCGCGGAGCTCCGGATGGGAGCCGACGTACTCGCTGCGGTACTCAACTCGACCACCTAGATCTCTCGGCGAAGCGCCGGCGGAAGTGGGTGGCCTCGACCACGCTCACCGGCCCGCTGGAGTGGAATTGGGTGAGCAGCCCGTAGTCCGACTGCGACGGGTAATGCAGGAGCCCCTCGTCATCGTGCGAACCTTCCGCCGACCATCACGAAGCGTGCTCGGGAAAACTAGTCGTCCTTATGGTTGTTGATGTTGATCACGTTTCCGTCTGAGGCGCGAACGAAGAACCTCCGTATGCCCCAAGGTTCGGTGGTGAGCGGATAAACGATCTCGAAGCCGCGTCGTTTCGCTTCCTCGTACGCCTCCTCGATGCCGTCGCCAACCGCGACCGAGATCACTGAGTCGTATGGAGCGGTTGCATCGCAAGTGACGAGTTGAACGACCGCATGGCCGTCTGGGGACTGGAACCTCGCTACCCAGCCCATGTTGAATCCCTCGACGCTGAGCCCGAGAAAATCCACGTAGAAGTCGCGAGCTTCGGCAATGTCGGCGACGGAAAGGTTCGCGATGATGCGGGTGGCCTGCATAAATGGCTCCTTCATTTGGCGGGAGTGCGGAGCGCCATTCTTTGTTCTCTGACCTTATGGGTCAGGTAGCCGGCTCAGCTGATCCGGGCCCGGGGCTATGAGCAGGGCCACAGCAGCGACACCTGATTGGGTTGTGATTTAGGAGGTCGTGATGGAGGGCTGCTCGCTCGACAGTCGGGCGACCCTTTTTGGTTCAGCCCGAACCAGAGTGAGTACGTGCTGCAACTCATCGAGCAGCGCGGCCACATCAGCCACAGCCTTGGCGTGCAAGGCCTCGGCGACGATCAGTGCGCGGGTCGAATCCGGTCGGACTGCGGACAGCGCGCTCTGCCGATTCGTCCACCGCCTGGCATGCGCCTGAC
>JAJTCL010000145.1 GCA_021323255.1 Propionibacteriaceae bacterium
CTCCGGGTTGCAGTTGACCATGATCGTCTCGTAACCGGCTGCTGACAGCGACATCGCCGCATGGACGCAGGAGTAGTCGAACTCGATGCCCTGACCAATCCGGTTCGGTCCACTACCCAAGATCAACACCGCAGGTTTCTGTCGTGGTGCTACCTCGTTCTCCAGGTCGTAGCAGCTGTAGTGGTATGGAGTGCGCGCGGCGAACTCAGCAGCACAGGTATCCACGGTCTTGTAGACCGGCCGCACGCCGAGCGCCCAGCGGACTCCCCGTACGACGTCCTCGCTCAGGTGCCGCAGGGCTGCGATCTGGGTGTCGGAGAAGCCGTGCCGCTTGGCCGTCCGCAGCAGCTCCGTACTGAGCTCCGGCGCAGACTTGATCATGGTAGCGACGTCCAGCAGCAGCAGCAGTTGGTCGATGAACCAGGGATCGATCTTGGTCGCCTGGTGCACCTGTTCCACAGTGGCGCCGGCACGGAGCGCCTGCATGACGACGTTGAGCCTGCCGTCGTGCGGCCGGGCGGCCTTTTCCAGCAGCTCAGCTGTCGACTCAGTGGGGTCGTCCGCGAAACGGAACGGCGCCTGCGCGTCTTCGAGGCTGCGCAGCGCCTTGCCCAGCGCCTCGGTGAAGTTCCGGCCGATAGCCATCGCCTCGCCGACGCTCTTCATGTGCGTGGTCAGCGTGGCGTCGGCCAAAGGAAACTTCTCAAAGGCAAATCTCGGCACCTTGACCACGACGTAGTCCAGCGTGGGTTCGAAGGCCGCAGGTGTCCAGGTGGAATGCGCTCCGGTTCGGGGTGTCTGGGGGGACTCCCCCAGCGCGGGGTCCACGGGGAGTCTTCCCCTGTGCGCTCCAGTTCGGGGGGTCTGCGGGGACTTCCCCAGCGGGGAGTCCAAGGGGGGTCTCCCCCCGTTCGAGGTGATGTCGTTCGGGATCTCGTCGAGGGTGTAACCGATCGCGACCTTTGCGGCGATCTTGGCAATCGGGAAGCCGGTTGCCTTCGAGGCCAAGGCCGACGAGCGCGATACCCGCGGGTTCATCTCGATCACGATCATCCGCCCATCGGCGGGATTGATTGCGAACTGGATGTTGCAGCCGCCGGTATCCACACCAACCGCCCGGATGATGCCGATCGCAACATCACGCATCCGCTGATACTCGCGGTCGGTGAGGGTCATTGCGGGAGCTACCGTGATCGAGTCGCCGGTATGCACCCCCATCGGATCCAGATTCTCGATGGAGCAGACGATCACCACATTGTCCGCCCTGTCGCGCATCACCTCGAGCTCGTATTCCTTCCAGCCCAAGATCGACTCCTCGATCAGCACCTCGCTGGTGGGACTGGCGGACAGCCCGGCGCCGGCAATCCGGCGAAGATCAGTTTCGTTGTGGGCCAGGCCGGAGCCCACTCCGCCCATGGTGAAGCTGGGCCGTACCACCAGCGGATAGCCAAGATCATCTGCGGCGAGCAGAACCTCCTCGATCGAGTGACAGATCCGGCTGCGCGCCACCTCCGCGGGACCGCCAGAGATACCGGTCAGTCCCTGCACGATTGCCTTGAACTGCTCGCGATTCTCACCACGCTGAATGGCCTCGATCGAGGCACCGATCAGCTCTACCCCGTAGCGCTCGAGAACGCCGTTCTCATGGAGGGCCACTGCCGTATTCAGCGCTGTCTGGCCACCGAGTGTGGCCAGCAGGGCGTCTGGCCGCTCCTTCGCGATGACCATCTCGACGAACTCCGGGGTGATGGGCTCGATGTAGGTCGCATCAGCGAACTCCGGATCGGTCATGATCGTCGCCGGGTTCGAGTTGACCAAGATCACCCGGAAGCCCTCATTCCGGAGCACCCGACAAGCCTGGGTACCGGAATAGTCGAACTCGCACGCCTGCCCGATGACAATCGGGCCGCTTCCGATTACGAGAATGGATCTGATATCGGTCCGGCGCGGCATTACGCGGTCCCCCCGTGGAACGAGCGAGGAGAACGCGGCGCGTTCGCGTCTTGTTGGTTCCGACCAAGCAGACCCTCCTCCTGCGTCGGGCGCTTGGTCGGCGAATCCTCCTGCGTCGGATTCGGAGCGTGGGTTGCCATCAGGTCAACAAAACGATCGAAGAGGTAGCTGGCGTCGTGAGGCCCGGCGGCGGCCTCTGGGTGGTACTGCACCGAAAAGGCCCGCAGCCTTCCGTCCGGATCTGTGAGCTGCAAGCCCTCGACCACGTCGTCGTTGAGACAGATGTGGCTGACTTCGGCGATGCCGTACGGCGTCTCGTGCCGTTTCCGGGGCGCGGCGGCGACCGCGAACCCGTGATTGTGAGCAGTGACCTCGACTTTGCCGGTGGTGAGGTCCATCACTGGCTGGTTGATGCCGCGGTGCCCGTACCCCAGCTTGAAGGTGCCGAAGCCAAGCGCCCGACCGAACAGCTGATTGCCGAAGCAGATGCCGAAGTACGGGATGCCGGCGGCCAGCACCGCCCTGAGGAGCGCCACCTGGTGGTCAGCCGCTTCGGGGTCGCCGGGACCGTTTGAGAAAAACACGCCGTCCGGCCGTAACGCCTCGATGTCGGCGAATGAGATTGTCGACGGCACCACATGAACCTCCAGACCGCGCTCGGCCATCCGTGCCGGAGTCATCGACTTGATGCCGAGATCGACTGCAGCCACGCGGAATTGCGGTTCACCGTCAGGCCTGACGACGTAGGGCTCACTGGTACTCACCTCATCGGCGAGATGGGCGCCCACCATCGAGGGCTGAGCCTGGACGCGTTCCAAGAGCGCCGCTGAATTAGTTTCCACACTGGAGATTCCCACCCGCATGGCACCCTGCTCCCGGATGTGGCGGGTGATGGCGCGAGTGTCGACCTCACACATGCCGACAATTCCCTGCGCCTGCAACTCGAATTTGAGGTCCCGGCGGGAGCGCCAGTTGGAGGAGATCCGAGCGGCGTCGCGTACCACGTAGCCAGCGACCCAAATCCGGCTGGATTCGCTGTCCTCGTCATTCCAGCCGGTATTGCCGATGTGCGGCGCCGTCGCGATCACCACCTGGCGGTGGTAGCTGGGATCGGTCAGGGTTTCCTGATAGCCGGACATGCCTGTCGTGAAGACTGCTTCACCAAAGGTCTCACCAAGAGCGCCAAACGCCCTTCCGTAGAAAGTGCGACCGTCCTCCAGGACCAGAAGCGCCGGCGGAGAGGACGCCGCGGAGGCTTCCGGGCGCGCTATCGGCTGCAACCTGACCGCCCTTTCGTGCCTGGCGGGACCGGACGTGGCGTTGGTAACCGCATCAGAGGCTATCAGCGAATCCGGGGTTAGCCAGCCATGTTCTGCGGGCGGCGCAGCAATCTCCGAGGCGGGCGGCTGACTTGTCCATCGTGTCTCTCCCTGCGCACGGTTAGTCGCTCTGAAAGGATGTGCGCACTTGCGGCCTCGTCGCGAGAACCCCCGCCCAAACTGCGCACTAACGCCTCGACGCCGGTTAGGCGCGCGTGCCCTCAAACCTGCGACACACGCCGCTGCAAGTACTTGCGCTCGATCGGGTTCGTGGCCAGCTCGAGGGCGCGCCGATACGCGGCCTTCGCTTCGTCAGTGCGCCCGCTTCTGCGGAGCAGGTCGGCTCTCGCAGCGTGAAACAGGTGATATCGGTCCAGGTCGTCGGCGAGTGCCTCCATCAGCGCCAGCCCCGCATCAGGTCCGTCAGCCATGGCGACTGCGACAGCCCAGTTCAGCTCGACAACTGGAGACGGTGACATCGAGTTCAGGACGCGATACAGCGTCGCAATCTCGGGCCAGTCTGTGTCCTCTGGTCTCGGCGCTTGTGCGTGAAGCGCGGCGATCGCCGCTTGCACCTGGTAGGCGCCGGGTCGACGCATGGCAACGGCTGCATCGAGCTTCGCAAGTCCTTCATCGATCATCTCCTGATCCCAGCGAGCGCGATCCTGATCCTCCAGCAACATCAGATCGCCGTCCTCATCCACCCGAGCGTGACGCCGGGAGTGCTGCAGCAGCATCAGCGCGAGCAGTCCGATCGTCTCGGGCTCTGCGGGCATCAGCCCGTCCACAATCCGCACCAACCAGATCGCCTCGTCGCACAGCTCGACATTCACCAACTCACCCTCGGTGGAGGTGTACCCCTCGTTGAAGATCAGATAGAGGACGGCGAGCACACCGCTGAGGCGCTCGGCCAGCAGCTCTTGAGGCGGCACCCGGTAGGGGATCCCCGCGTCGCGGATCTTGCGCTTCGCCCGGACGAGGCGCTGCTGGATTGTGGGCTCGCTGATCAGGAACGCGCGGGCGATCTCGCGCGAGGAAAGTCCGCCGACCGTGCGGAGCGTGAGCGCCACCCGCGCTTCCATGGCGAGGGCAGGATGGCAGCAGGTGAAGATCAGGCGTAGCCGCTCGTCAGGAATCTGCTGATCATCAGATCCCAGCATCTCCAACGCCCGGACCTCTTCAGCTTGGACCTCCTTGACGGCTCCCACGCGCCCACGTCGGAGCCGATCGATCGCCCGATTCCGGGCGGTGGTGATGAGCCACGCGCCGGGGTTGTGCGGAAGACCCCGCTCGGGCCAGGTGCGAAGCGCCTGCTCAAAGGCATCCTGGACTGCTTCCTCAGCCAGGTCGAAGCTGCCCGTCACCCGGATCAGGGCCGCGACCGCCCGCCCCGCCTCGTGGCGGAACAGGTGGTCGACGTCCCTGCGTGTCTCGGTCGTCGGCTCAGCCTTGCGGCTGGTCCGGGAACTCCTGGATCGGTCGCAGCTCGATCGTGCCGAACGTTGCGCCGGGACAGCGGCTTCCTGCTTCAATCGCCTCATCAGCGTTGGCGACGTCGAGCACGTAGTATCCGCCGAGCTGCTCCTTGGTCTCGGCGAAGGGTCCGTCGGTGACGATTGGCTTGCCATCGTGCGCCCGGACCGATGTCGCCGTGGACGTCGGCTGCAGCGCTTCACCGGCCAGATACCAGCCCTTCTCCTTGAGCCAGTCGCCGTATTCGTACCAGACCTTCGCCTCTGCGGCTTGCTGATCGGGTGGGATGTTTGCAGTTGCCGCTTCCATCGCTGCCTCGTTGCCGTAGATCAACAGCAGGTACTTCATGCGCCCTCCTTGGCTCCCGGGCGGTCTTTCCGCCCTCTCACCCTAATGACGAACGGACTTCCTGTTCCTCGACCGCGTGCTGTGCTACAAGGTCTGCTCCTGCACGCCTGCGGCACCGAGCGCTGTGATTGAGTACCTGCCATGGCCGCCCCTTCAGGGATCGATTTCACACTCCGCCCGATAGGACGCGTGGAGAGTCCGCTCGCTTCCACGGCGGAGGCGCCGCGGCAGGGGGATGAAGGGGCGCCCGACGCGTACCTGATCTTGGATTTCGATGTTCAAGCTGGGCTGCACGGTATTGCAGTCGGCGACGAGATCTTGGTGTTGACCTGGTTGCATCAGGCTGACCGCAAGGTCTTGCGAGTGCATCCGCGGGGAGACCGAAGTCGACCCGAGGCGGGTGTGTTCAGCACCCGGGCACCGAGCCGACCCAACCCAATTGGCCTGCATCGGGTACGCGTGCTCGACCTTGATGGTGTACGCGTCCAGGTCAGCGGCCTCGAAGCGATCGACGGGACGCCAGTCCTCGACCTCAAGCCCGTGTTGTCCGGAAATATCGGGGAGCGTTAGCAGTTCGGTCAGGCGACCCGGGAGTCCGCGACTGCGCGCAGCACGCCATTGACGAACGCCGGAGATTCGTCGGTGGACAGCTCGGAGACGAGGCGGACCGCTTCAGAGATCGCGACCGAGTCAGGCATTTCGCCATAGTCGATTTCGAAGACAGCGATCCGCAGGGCGTTGCGATCAACCAGAGGCATACGCGCCAGACTCCAGCCGGCAGCTAGGCAGGTGCTGATCCGGGCATCGATCTCGCTCGCATGAGCGGCTACGCCGCGCACCAGCGTTGTTGTGTAATCGCGAATTGGTGGATCAGCCGCAGCCGTGCGCTCTTCCAGAGTGGCCACCGGGTCTGTGCCGCGAAGCTCAGCTTCGAAGAGAATGTCCAGCGCCCGCTTGCGTGCCTTACTGCGCGACGAGCTATGGCCAGCCATCAGCTGCCGACGCGGCTGAGATACTGCCCTGACCGCGTGTCGACCTTGACTTTCTCACCTGTGGTCAAGAACAGGGGAACCTGGATCTGCAATCCGGTCTCGACTGTTGCCGGCTTGGTGCCGCCAGTGCTGCGGTCGCCCTGCAGGCCTGGTTCGGTGTAGGTGATCACCAGTTCGACCGAAGCGGGCAGTTCAAGGTACAGCGGCGTGCCGTCGTGAATGGCCACCGTCGCCACCTGTCCCTCGAGCAGGTAGTTCTTTGCATCACCGACGGTTTCGTCCGCGATGGTCATTTGGTCGTAGGTGCTGGTGTCCATGAACACGAAGCCGGCACCGTCGTAGTAGAGGTACTGCATATCGCGTCGGTCGACGTTGGCCGTGTCCACCTTGGTGTCGGCATTGAAAGTCTTGTCGACGACCTTGCCGGACAACACATGCTTGAGCTTGGTGCGTACCACGGTGTTGCCTTTACCGGGCTTGTGGTGCTGGAACCACACCACGGACCAGAGCTGTCCGTCCAGGTCCAATACCATGCCGTTCTTGAGATCGTTCGTTGATGCCACCGCGCCCCACCCTTCTGCTTGCGCACCCTGATTGGCAGCGGCCCAGTTTAGACCCAGGGTGGAGGTTGTCAGACCATGCTGAAACCCGGGCCCAGGCTGTGCACCACCAGCTCAAAAGTGCGGGTGGAGAGGTAGCTCTCCAAGTACATGCCACCGGCCGCTGTCTGGATCAGCGGATTGCCGGCGGCGTCCACCTGTGCCAGCACACGCATTCTCAGCTCATCCACGAACTGCGCGGGATTCTCGCCGAGAGCCTGGCCCGCTTCCAGCCCGCGGGCCGCTACAGCTGCATGGTCTGTCCCCGCTATCGCAACGTAGTACGCCGCTGGGGTGGGCACCTCTTCGCCCTCAGCAGGTCGACCAAGGTAGGTCTCCACGGTGATCAGTGACCGCGAGGTGTGCCCGACCAGAGCACGCAGATCCCACTCCCCCAGCCCGGGGCCGTTCCAGCGATCGTCCGGGATCCGCTGCACCAGCTCAGTGAAAGCCCGCGCCGCCTCAGCGAAGGTTTCCCGGACATTGAGCTCGCCCCACGCTTCGATCATGCTCGATATCTTCGCCCTTTTTGTGCGCTGCTCGCGCATCGCGCTTGGAATCCGCCGCCGTCGTCGCTCGCAGAGGAAGAACGCCTCTGCTCCCTCCTCCTCCATGCGGCGGCGCGCGATTCCCGACGCTCGCAGCGCCTAAGCCGGCCGCCGGTTTGGTTAAGGTCCCGAGCATGGGTTATTCGTCCCCAGCCGATCTGCTCGTGCTTCATGCGGTCCGGCTTCTCGGCATGGCTGACGGTGCTGCGGGGGCCAGGCGATTTGGGCTGGATCCCGCTGTCGCTGAAGAACTGCTGCTTGATTTCCAGGCCAGCGGTTGGATCCAACGCGTGAGCTTCCCGGACATCTCGGGCTGGGCATTGACGGATGCCGGCCGGGCCGAGGACGTGCGACGTCTCGCTGCCGAGCTGGACCAGACCGGCGCAAGACCTACGGTCGCCACCGCATACGCCGACTTCGACCAGCTCAACAAGAGCTTCCTTGAGGTGATCATGAACTGGCAGATCCGCCCTACCCGGGACGACTCGATGGCGCGCAACGACCACAGCGATCAGGCGTGGGACGAGAGGGTACTCGACGCCCTGGGAGGGCTCGACCACAGTCTTCATCCCGTGTGTACGAACCTGCTCAACGCCCTCGATCGTTTCGACGGGTACGCCGACCGATTCTCCGCTGCGCTCGATCGCGCTGACCGGGGAGACGGCTCTTGGGTTGCCGGGATCGGGGTCGACTCCTGCCACACGGTCTGGTTCCAGCTTCATGAGGACCTTCTTGCCACCCTCAACATCGAGCGCGGTCAAAGCTAGCCCGCCACGGCTGCGTAGGCAGCGCGCAGCAGGTCCTGGTCCGGTGCAGTGAGGATTTCCGCGCTAGCGAGTCCATTCAAGATCACAAATCGCAGTGTTGAACCACGAGTCTTCTTGTCGATCGCCATGGTGTG
>JAJTCL010000146.1 GCA_021323255.1 Propionibacteriaceae bacterium
ACGCCCTTGGGTTCAATCCAGCGCAGCTCCATGGCGAGGCTCCCTTCCATCTCGTTTCTACACCACGCCACAGCAGATGGCGCCATCACCGATGACGGCTGCCTGGAGTCGCATGGAGCGCCAAGGAGCGGCCTGGAAGCGGGCCAGCCTGGTGCTGCGCGCTGGGATTGACGGCGCGCTGCTCGTGCCGGATCTGGCCTATGCACGAGCCTTCACGCTCCGCGTCGGTCGCACCGACCAGTCCTACGTTGACCTTGATGATCCGCGACGGCTGGAATTCGACTACGTGCAGCGGTTGGCCGATGTCATCGACAGCGTGGCTGAGCCGACCCAACGGCTTCGGGTGGTCCACGTTGGTGGTGCCGGCATGAGCCTGCCGCGGTACGTGGCGGCAACTCGTCCCACCTCAGCGCAGCTGGTACTCGAGCCGGACATTGAGCTGACCGCCTTCGTCCGTCGACACTTGCCGCTACCGGTCCGCAGTGGGATCAAGGTGCGTGGCATAGACGGTCGCCACGGCATTGCGGAGCTGCGCAACGGCTACGCGGACTTGGTGATCATCGACGCCTTCGTCGGCGCCCGGGTGCCGGCCGAGCTGACCACTGCCGGCTTCCTGGCCGATGCTCGGCGGGCTCTTGCCGATCATGGAGTGATCATCGTCAACCTCACCGATCGCGGCCCGCTCGGCTATGCGAGGCGGGTGCTGGCCGGTGTGCGGCAGGCCTTTCCGCACGTGTTGTTGTGTGCCGAGTCGTCGACGCTGAAGGGTCGGCGCTTCGGAAATGTGATCATTGCCGGCGGTGCGATGCCGTTGCCGTACGCCGCAATCGCTGAGCGGGCAGGGCGCCCACCCTATCCGTACCGCGTGCTACATGGCGCCCGGGTGCACCAGCTGCTTGCTAACTCAGCACCGTTCAGTGACGAGGATGCCGAGCAGTCTCCCGAGCCTGGGCGCGGCCAGCTGCACTTCGCCTAATGACGCAGACACTCATGCCGGCTTGCGCAGAGCGTCGAGTCTGCGGATCGCCTCGGCAAGCACCTGCTCCTGCTTGCAGAAGGCCCAGCGCACGTACGGCCTGCCAGCCTCAGTCCTGTCGTAGAACACCTGATGCGGGATCGCGACGATGCCGCAACGGGTCGGGAGCTGCCTGCAGAACTCAACGCCGTCGGTGTAGCCCAGGGGCCGCACATCAGTGGTCATGAAGTAGCTGCCCCGCGGCAGGATTGGCTCGAGCCCGATTGACCGGAAGCCCGCCGCTAGCTGGTCCCGCCTGTCCTGAAGGTCCAACCGGGCTTTCTCGACCCACTCGTCGCCTTCGTTGAGCGCGCGGGCGACGGCTGGTTGGAACGGCGCGCCGGAGACATAGCTGAGGAACTGTTTCACTGCTGTGATCTCGTTGATCAACTCCGGTGTGGC
This sequence comes from Propionibacteriaceae bacterium, assembly GCA_021323255.1. Lineage (GTDB taxonomy): Bacteria > Actinomycetota > Actinomycetes > Propionibacteriales > Propionibacteriaceae > Microlunatus. The sequence continues at coordinate 1,418 of JAJTCL010000146.1, forward strand.
GAGCGCCCAGCCGATCTTCCAGCCAGTGGCGGAGAAGGTCTTGCCTGCAGAGGAGATCCGTACGGTCCGCTCTCGCATGCCGGGCAAGGTGGCTAACGGGAGGTGTTCGGCGTCGTCGAAGGTCAGATGCTCATACACCTCGTCGCAGATGACCAGCACGTCGTGCTGCACCGCCAGTTCCGCGATCGCGGCCAGATCACTGCGATCCAGCACCACGCCGGTGGGGTTGTGCGGTGAGTTGATCAACAGAGCCTTGGTCCTGGGCGTGAAGGCTGCCGCCAGCTCGGCGTGATCCAGCCGGAAGTCGGGCCCGAACAGCCCCACACCGACACGTTGCCCGCCGGCCAGCTCGATGGAGGCGGCGTAGGAGTCGTAGAAGGGTTCCAGGGCGATCACCTCGTCGCCCGGATCAACAAACGCCAGGATCGACGCCGCAAGTGCCTCGGTGGCGCCGGTGGTCACCAGGATCTCCGACTCCGGGTCGTAGCCTAGACCGTACGTTCGCCGGCTGTGCGCGGCGATGGCCTGCCGCAGCGGCAGAATCCCACGCCCGGGCGGGTACTGGTTCATGCCGCCGGCGATCGCAGCGCACGCCTCCTCGAGCATGAACGCTGGACCGTCGGTATCTGGGAAACCCTGCCCGAGGTTGATCGACTGCGTCGCGAGGGCCAGTGCTGACATCTCGGCGAAGATGGTGGTTGTGGCCGATCGGATCCGGTCGGCTTTCCAGGCGGAGGGCATAGGGAGACCCTAGTTCTCCCGGATCCGCATGAGGTATGAGGCGTACGTGACCGGGGATAAGCCCGGAGCGACCACCGAGACCGCAGAGTTAGGCTCGAGTTGACGAGTGTGACGGTGAGCCAGGGAGGTTATCGATGTCAGAAGCGTCGGAAAAAGCGTTGCTGGAGTCGGTACCGGACGGGCTGTTCATCGGGGGTGAATGGAGCCCGGCCATCTCCGGTCGCACATTGGATGTGCATGATCCTGCGACCGGCGAAGTGATCAAGACCATTGCCGACGCAGCCGTCGATGATGGTGCCGCGGCGCTGGATGCAGCTGTGAACGCTGAGGCGGCCTGGGCGAAGACACCACCTCGGGAACGCGCCGAGGTCCTGCGGCGGGCGTTCGATCTGGTTCAAGAACACAAGGACGACGTCGGCCTGCTGATGACCCTGGAAATGGGCAAACCGCTGGCCGAGTCCAAGGCTGAGGTCAGCTACGGCAGTGAGTTTCTCCGCTGGTTCTCCGAGGAGTCGGTGCGGATCTTCGGCCGTTATGGAAGCAACCCTGAGGGCACCGGGCGGATGATCGTCTCGCAACATCCGGTCGGGCCGTGCTTCTTGATCACTCCCTGGAATTTCCCCCTCGCCATGGCGACTCGCAAGATCGCTCCGGCAGTTGCCGCTGGCTGCACCGTGGTGATCAAGCCTCCGGAGCTCACCCCTTTGACCACTTTGTACTTCGTCAAGTTGCTTGCCGAGGCCGGCCTACCGCCGGGTGTTGTCAACGTCATTACGACGTCCACGTCGGGGAAGGTTTCGGGACCGATCATCGCCGATCCCCGGCTACGCAAGCTCAGCTTCACCGGATCGACCGAGGTGGGTCGCAAACTCCTCGAACAGGCCGCCGCCAACATCCTGCGGACCTCCATGGAGCTCGGCGGCAATGCACCTTTCCTGATCTTCGACGATGCTGATCTTGGTGCTGCCGTTGACGGGGCGATGATGGCCAAGTTCCGCAACATCGGTCAAGCCTGCACAGCCGCGAACCGGTTCATCGTGCACCAGGCCGTCGCCGACGAGTTCGCCGCTCGGGTCACCGAGCGGGTGCAGGCGTTCAACATCGGACGCGGCACGGAAGAGGATGTCCAGATCGGCCCGCTGATCAACGCCGACGCCGTGCAGAAGGCAGACGCGCTGGTGCGCGACGCCACCTACCGCGGCGCCAAAGTGCTGACCGGCGGCCATCCGATCGAGGGGCCGGGCACGTTCTACGAACCCACCGTCGTCACCGGCGTACGCCCCGGCAGCGACATCCTCCGGGAGGAGATCTTCGGACCCGTGCTCAGCATCGTGACCTTCGGCGATGAGGACGAAGCGGTGCGGATCGCAAATGACACCGAATATGGCCTCGTCGGCTACGCATACACCAAGGACCTGGCGCGCGGTCAGCGCCTTATCGAGTCCTTGCAAACAGGGATGCTGGGCCTCAATGTCGGGGTAGTTTCCAATGCCGCAGCCCCCTTCGGTGGCGTGAAACAGTCCGGGATTGGGCGTGAGGGTGGCTTCGAGGGGATTCAGGAGTATCTGTCCACCAAGTACACCCTGACCCCTAACCCGTTCGCCGGCTGAGCTCCTCAAAACTGACGCCGGTTTCCCGCGCACGACGTCCGGACGGCGTGTCGCGCCAACTGGCGTCAGATTCTGAGGGGACTCACTCAGTTAGGGTGCGGTGGTGACCACACCGGCCGTTGCACAGGACACTGCCGAGCTGATTGCTCAGATCAAGGCTCTAGCGATCGTCCGCGGCAGGGTCGTCTTGGCTTCTGGACGTACCGCCGACTACTACGTCGACATGCGACGAGTCACCCTGGACGGGGCGGCGGCGCCTGTGGTCGGCCGGGTGATGCGGGCTCTGGTCGCCGATTGGGACTTCGAGGCGGTCGGTGGACTCACCCTCGGGGCCGACCCGGTTGCCACGGCCATGCTGCACGCCGCAGCCGCTGCCGGTGAGCGGCTCGACGCATTCGTGGTCCGCAAGCAAGGCAAAGCGCACGGCCTGCAGCAACGCATCGAAGGGTCACCTGTGGCGGGTCGCCGCGTACTTGCCGTGGAGGACACCAGTACCACCGGTGGCTCGGTTCTGACCGCTGTTGAGGCGCTACGCGAGGCTGGTGCTCAGGTGATCGGAGTTGCCGTCATCGTCGACCGCAACACCGGCGCGAAGCAGGCCGTCGAGGCGGCCGGACTCGAGTACCGCTCCGCGATCTCGGCTTACGAGCTCGGTTTGGAGTAAGGGTCCTCGGAGCGCCTCGCTGCGATCACCAGCTAGGGTGAATGGACTGGCTTTGGTCGAATCTTAAGATGCTGCCCTTTGGCAAAGCTCGGGGCGCATGCGTGCAAGCTAAGGAGATCTGATGGGTACCGCCATCACCGTGATCATCATCATCTTGGTGATCCTCGTCATTCTCGCGCTCATCGGAATGAGCTCATACAACGGCTTTGTCAAGTCGCGGAACCTGATTCAGGAGTCCTGGCGGCAGATCGATGTTGAACTCAACCGCCGTTATGAACTGATCCCCAACCTTGTCGAGACAGTGCGGGCGTACGCCGCGCACGAGCGCAACACCTTGGAGGATGTCACCAGACTTCGCAGCCAGGCTCAGCAGCTCTCGCAGTCCGAAGGCGCACTGCCAAGCCAGCAGCGTGCCGACGTCGAGGCTGAGTTGTCTGGTGCGGTGCGGAACCTGATCGTCAGCGTCGAGGCCTATCCCGATCTCAAGAGCAACCAGAACTTTCTGGAGCTGCAACGGCAGCTGGCCGAGACAGAGGACCGGATCGCGGCTGGTCGTCGCTTCTACAACGCCAATGTCCGGGTTTACAACACCAAGATCGAATCTGTGCCGACCAACATCATCGCCAACATGTTCAACTTCGAAAAGGCAACGTACTTCCAGGTTGACGAACCAGCCGTCCGGCAGGCGCCTGATGTCAACTTCGGCGAGATCGCCTATCGAGGTGATCAGGATCAGCGCCAGCTCCCGCCACAGCAGGCGGCGCCGCCAGTGCAGTTCGACGATCGGCAAGGTGACTTGCTGCCCAACCCCCAGGAGTACCAGCAGCCGCCCCAGGGCTATCAGTCACCGCAGCAGGGTGGCTCTCAGGCGCCACCACAGCCAGGTGGCTATATGCCGCCGGAAACCGGGCCACAGAATCCCAACCAGCGGTAAGTGATGCGGGGGTCGGGGGAGATGCCCGCGGAGATGACCTACCAACAACTTGGACTTTCTGGTCTCACCGTCTCCACTGTCGGACTCGGCTGCAACAACTTCGGTGTCCGGATGGCCGACGAGGACGTGCCGGCGGTGGTCAACGCAGCAATCGAAACTGGGATCACGCTGTTCGACACCGCGGACGTCTACGGCAACACGGGCGGCTCAGAGGTCTTGTTGGGTGATGCGCTCGGTTCGCGGCGCGGTGAGGTGATCATCGCAACCAAGTTCGGCTCGGACATGCGAGGTGCCAACGGCCCGGATTGGGGAGCCCGCGGCTCACGCCGTTACATCAGGATCGCCGTGGAGAGCAGCCTGCGTCGCCTGGGGACCGACTGGATCGACCTCTATCAATTGCATGAGCCCGATCCCAACACTCCGATCGAGGAGACGTTGGCGGCGCTCAGCGAGATTGTGGCTGAGGGCAAGGTGCGCTATATCGGCTCCTCCAACCTCGCAGGCTGGCAGGTGACCGACGCCGACTGGACCGCTCGGACCAGCGGCTTCGAGGCATTCATCTCGGCGCAGAACGAGTACTCCTGGCTGAACCGGGAAGTGGAGACCGAGCTAGTGCCCGCCCTGGAACACACCGGCCAGAGCTTGCTGCCGTATTTTCCGCTCGCCTCTGGACTCCTCGCCGGCAAGTACCGCCGCGGTCAGTCCGCTCCTGCCGGCAGCCGGCTGGCGCGGGAGGGCTATGCCGCACGGCTCGACAAGGCTAACTTCGATCTCATCGAAGCCATCGAGGCATACGCGGCTGAGCGGGGCCTTTCCATGCTTCAGGTCGCGATCGGAGGGCTGGCGGCGATGCCGACCGTTGGCTCGGTGATTGCCGGCGCCAGCTCGGCAGAGCAAGTGAAGCAGAACGTCGATGCCGGACTTTGGCTTCCGACCGGGGACGATCTTGACGCACTGCTGGAGATCACCGAGTCGGCCGTTTAGCAACTGTGTGCTGATGCTCAATCACGGCATCCGGGCTGCGAGGTATCGCGCGATGACGACGCCAGCGACCGGCGCGATGCGCGAGCAGCCCCAAAAGGGCGGCGCTTCAAGATCAGACAGTCGCTGATTCCTGCCTGCGGCGCCGGCGGTGCAACAGATACTCGACTCCCATCGGAACCAGTGACGCGATCACGATCAAGATCACCACTGCCTCGATGTTGTTCTTGATGAAGGGAATGTTGCCGAGGAAGTAACCGGCGATGGTCAGCCCGCAGGCCCAGATCACACCGCCAATGGCGGTGTAGGTGATGAAGTGCCGGAAATCCATCTTGCCGACGCC
>JAJTCL010000002.1 GCA_021323255.1 Propionibacteriaceae bacterium
CGACGGTTTGACCTGTAGGTCGGGCGCGGTCGGCTTCCGATAGAACCAGAGCGGAAAGTTGTCGGGCGGAAAGATCTCACAGAAGGTGACCGGTGTCGCATATTCGGTGTTGGTCACGACGTGACGGTCGTCGACGTTCAGCTCACGGAGAGCCTGACGGACGTACCGGCCGAACGGATCATCACCTACCCCGGTGATGATCGCGGCCCTACGACCGAGTCGCGCGGCGGCCACCGCTACGTTCGCTGTAGTGCCGCCAAGGAATTTGCCGAAGGTCTGCACGGCTTCCAGCCCGACGCCCACCTGCAACGGATAGATGTCGACACCACTGCGACCAAAGGTGAGCACATCTAGCGGCGGCTCAACCCGTGCATCCGGACGGTCCTGAGGATCGCTGCTCATGGCTCTCCTTCCTTTCGAGCTGCTCGCGCATCGCGCTTTGGATCCGCCGTTGTTGTCGTCGCTCGCAGAGGAAGAGCGCCTCCGCTCGCTCCTCCTCCGTTAGGCGGCGCGCGATTTCCGACGCTCGCAGCTTTGAGATCAGATCGGGTCGCATTAGGGCTCTCGCAGCACGGTATTGGCCGTGGTGCCTGATGTCAATGATTTGTACAGACAAATGGTCATGACTACCCTACCGATGAGCTGAGGGTTCCATTCAGGAACTGGGCCTGACCCATACCGAACGACCAATCGGCATACTTGTTGGCCATCACAGAAATCATCAAGTCCTCAGGCCGTACGCCGCATTCGGCCTCCAGCCGCTTCGCCAGTTCCGCATACGCGGCCACCTTTTGCCGGGTCGACCTGCCCTGCTGAAAGATCTGGATGATCACAATGCCGTCCGAACGCTCCAACCCGAGGCCCGTGTCCTCGGCAATGATGTGACCGTCGTCGTGCTCGGTGATGATCTGGTATCGATCGCGCGGCGGAGCGGCAAAAACGTCGAGCATCACGTCCTGGATGGTGTCAGCCAGTCTGCGGAGTTCCTCAGGCGTTCGACCCTTCTGGACATCGATCCGGACCAGTGGCATGGTCACAATTCTACTTTGTTAAGACATAATGTCAAAATGTGATTAGGAGCCCAAGAGGAAGCCAGCGCCCCAGGCGAGGTGGGTCGCCGTCAACACCAGCGGTAGCCGCAGCCGAGCTGCCGCTGACATGGGCCTAGTGGTGATCAAGGAGCCACTGATGATCAACGCGAGATAGCCACCCGGGGCCAGGAACCCGGCACGAAGCGGCCGAGAGTTGCAGGCGACACCGATGACTCCTCCGATAGAGCCGACCAGTACGCCGACCAGGGTGAGCGGAGGGGCCAGGTAGCGGACCGTGGCCGTCTCGGGGTGGCGCCTGACCAACTCCCGGCGCCACCTCCCGGTCTCATACATCTGCTTCACCAGGGCTCGCAACGTGGAGCGCGGGCGATAGGTCACCCGGAGCTCCGGAGAGAACCAGATCTTGTGGCCGCTGGTCCGTAGCCGGTAGTTCAGCTCCCAATCTTGCGCGCGATGCATGCTCTCGTCGAAGCCGCCGACGGCGACGAGCGCTTCCTTCCGGAACACGCCGAGGAACACCGTCTCCGCCTCAGCTGCTGGTGAGGCGGCAAGGTGAAACGCTGAGCCGCCCAGTCCCAGCCGCGTCGTGTATGCGACGGCGACGGCTTCTTCAAACGGGGTGGATCCCTGCGCGTCCATGAGACCGCCGACGTTGGCGGCGCCGGTTTCGTCGAGCAATTCGACAGCTCGTCTGATGTAGCCGTCAGTCAGCTCACCGTGTCCATCGACCCGGGCGATGATCTCGTGTCTGGCGGCGGCGATGCCAAGGTTCAGGGCAGCGGGGGTACGTGCCGCTGGGTTGTCGACCACTCGGATCCGCGGGTCCGCCGCAGCCAGCGCCTGGGCGATCTCGTGCGTGCGGTCGCTACTGGGCCCGACCGCAAGGACTACCTCGAGCTCACCGGGATAGTCCTGGTCGAGGACCCTGCGGATCGCCGCCTCGAGGTGGCGTTCCTCGTTCAGCACCGGCATGACGACCGAGACACCGGGCCAGACGGTGCTGACGCGATCCCCAGCGGTCTGCCCTCCCTCGTCAGTGAACGTCACCCGATCATCTTGTCAGTCTTGATTTTTGAGCAGCTCGCGCATCGCGCTTGGAATCCGCCGCCGTCGTCGTCGCTCGCAGAGGAAGAACGCCTCTGCTCACTCCTCCTCCGTGCGGCGGCGCGCGATTCCCGACGCTCGCCGCTCGGGTGGTCAGGCCGAACAGACCTTTCCAAGATCGTCGGTCTGCGCATCCCAGGAGGGGGACGCCGTAGGCTTGGGCTTTGGAGTGGCCTTGGGCGTAACGGCCGGCCTGGATTCGGCCACCCCAGCGTCCATGGCCTCGGAGGCCTCGATCTTCTTCTGAACAGTGCTACGTGCCAGCTCAAAGTCCGGCGAGCTCGGATCGATCAAGGGCGGCATCATGGCCACGCTCGACACTGGGAGGGCCTTGGCCTTGAGCGCTAGATCGATCATGGTGCCGACCTCCGACGTCGAGATGTCAGTGGCGACCACCTCTCGACTGGCTGCCGCGATCTTGTTGAACTTTGTCAGCACGGTGATCGGCTCGAACTCGTTGAGCATCGCGCGCATGACGCACTTCTGTCGCAGCACCCGGTCGTAATCAGAGGAATCCGCGCGCGACCGAGCGAACCACAAGGCCTCATAGCCAGTGAGATGTCGGTTCTTGCCCGCTTCCACATAGGCAGAGACCTTCGTGCTACCACCCCCAATAGGAACTCGTCGGTAGACGTCCATGGTGATGCCCCCGACCGAGTCCACCAGTGCCTGAAAGCCCTTGAGATCGATCAATGCCCAATAGTTGATCTTGAGACCGGTGGCACCTTCGACGGCTTCCTTGGTAGCTTGAGCGCCCGGATTCGGTACCCCTGGATAAAGATCGCGATGTTCGGCCGCGTAGGTGTAGATGGCGTTCAGCATGCAGGAGCCATCGGGGCAGCGATAACCGTGCGGGAAACGATCATGCAGCGGTGAGTAGCTGGGAAAAGGCACCGCCTGCAAATTGCGCGGCAGGCTGATGAGCACCGTCCGCCCGGTCTCGCTGTCCACGCTCGCCACGGTCATACTGTCCGGCCGGACTCCGACGCGATTCTGTCCGGCGTCGCCGCCCATCAGCAAGACGTTGTAGCGCCCATGTTTCGCGACCTGGTCACCCCCGCCGGCAAAGACCGTGGTGGTCAGCTCATGTTGTGCCGACGCCATGGATGCGACGGCGATAAAACCGCCAAAGACGGCCAGCGCTACCGTCACGGTGAGCGCTGAGAAGACGACCCGTCCCCAGCGGCCCTGTTCCCCAGGGTTCGCAAGCCGCCAGGCATCGACGATGAGCGCCACCCATCCCAGGCCGACAACGACGATGCCGATCTGGAGCGCCTTGAGGGTGGGAGCCAGCGTGAGCGTGGCTACGGCAGCCTTCGGTTGGATGAGCGCAAGCAGACCGGCAAGCAGCGCCAGCAACCACACAGTGACCCAGATTCGAAGGGCAATCCGACCCAGGATCCGGCTTCCGCCGGCTAGCTGAGCAGAACCCGGCAACACCAGCGTCATGGCTAGAAAGGCCAAGCCTCTGCGTCTCTTGACGCGTTCGCTTCGCTCGAAACATGTGGGCAACGAGGCCGGCGCACGCGGTGCAACATCCGCGGTGCGAACTGACACCTTGGAAGCCTTTCGGTCTGCTGGCGGGGAAGAAATCGGGGAAGATCCCTGTCAGTATCTTCGGTCCGCATCCCTTGGGTGCTGAAGCCACGCCGACGAACTTGGACTCCGCCCGAGTACCTTTGCTGACATGTCTCCCGGCCGCGATGAGGATCTCGACTGGTTGTACGGGCGCGATCCCCAGCAAGCGGAGCCCGAACGGACACGTGTGATGCCGGACCCATACGGGACCGCCGCACCAGACTCACAGCAGAGGCGGGCGCCGTACCCGCGCACCCCTACTCACCAGACCCCACAGCCTCGCCCAGGCATCCCACCGTCCGGCCCGCCACGCGGACCTGGTGGGACGGCAGGCGGACCAAGGGCACCGCGGCCCGCCAGACCCGCAAAGCAACGGCGTCCGGTTCGGCGGTTCTTCCGGGTGCTGCTGATCTTGCTGCTGTTGTTCATCCTGTGGCTGATCGCCGTACCGGCGTACGCGTGGACCCAGATAGCCCGCGTTGACGCAGCACCATCCGGCCAGCGGCCTGCTGATCAACCAGGCAAGACCTTCCTGTTGGTGGGCTCAGACTCCCGAGCTGGGCTCAGCAGAGCCGAGCAAAGGCGACTCGGAACGGGTAGTACGGGCGGCCAGCGGACGGACACGATCATGCTGGTCTACGTCCCGCTGACCGGCAAGCCGGCGCTCATTTCAGTGCCGCGTGACTCTTATGTGGATGTTCCGAGCAATGGCAAGAACAGGATCAACGCCGCTTACGCCTTCGGCGGCCCTGAGCTGCTGGTACAGACGGTCGAGCAGAACACCGGTCTTCGCATCGACGGTTATCTGGAGATCGGCTTCGGCGGCTTCGCCAATGTCGTCGATGCACTCGACGGCATCAGGATGTGCTTACCGAATGCGATCAAGGATCGCGACAGCCATATCGACCTGCCCAAGGGTTGCCAGACACTGAGTGGCACCAAAGCTCTCGGCTACGTGCGCATGCGCAAGGCCGATCCCCGTGGCGATTTCGGCCGCGTGGAGCGGCAGCGAGAGATGCTCGCTGCCGTGGCCGCGAAGGCAGCGTCCCCGGCCACCGTGCTGAATCCGGTCCGTTATTGGAACTTTTGCATGGCTACTGCTGATGCGATCAAGCTCGGTCGCGACACCTCACTGCCTGAGACCCTGAGGTTGGCTTATGCCATGAAACGGATTTCTGGTGGCAACGGCCTCACGTTGACGGTACCGGTATCGAGCTCGGGCGCATCCACGTCAGTCGGCTCGGCGGTCTTGTGGGACGCCGCCAAGTCCAAGGCGATGTTCTCCGACATCAAGCGTGGAAGCATCTGCACGGGCCGGACCGTTGACACTGGAGGTCAACTCAATGAACAGCCCATCCCATGCGGCCTCTCGAGCCGCGGCTCGAACTCATGAAATAGTCCTGGGTGTGTCTCGACCGGCGCCCAATCGCTGGTGTGTACGCTCACGCAGCAGGCAGTGCACGCGCGCCGAATGTCGCAGAACCAGTGACAGGCTCCTCCCGCCCACAACCTGGGCTTCCCCATCACGTGTAGGCGACGATCTCGTCTCGTCCGTAGCCCCGGACCTGCCCTACTCATTATGTTTTAAACATCATGAGCTCACGCTCATTGAATTCTCAGCTTCCGGGTTTGGCCGGAAAACCCAACTGAAAGGAATCACAGATGATTCGATCCGCAAAGGGCTCGGCGCTTGGCCGACCCCGCAAGGGCATGACCCTGACCGCCCTCGCAGCGGCTGCATTACTCGTACTGTCAGCATGTAGCGGCGGCGGCGCTCCCGAGACCCAACCAGAGAACCAGGGCGGTGGCGGTGGCGGCGGCGAGTCTGGTTACACGATCGCCATGATCACCCATGAGACGCCCGGCGATACGTTCTGGGATCGGATCAGGGCCGGGGCTGAGCAGGCGGCCAAGGACACTGGGTCGACATTGAAGTACTCAGCCGATCCCGACGCCACCAAGCAGGCCGTTCTTATACAGAACGCGATTGACTCCAAGGTCGATGGCATCGCGACCACGCTCGTCACCCCGGATGCCTTGATTCCCACGGTCCAGAAAGCCGTCCAGGCCGGAATTCCCGTGGACAGCTTCAACTCCGGCCTCGACTATTACAAGCAGGCGGGCGCGCTCACCCACTTTTCCTCCGATGAGCGACTCGCCGGTCAGGAGGCGGGCAAAAGGATGAAGGCGGCCGGCGCCGAGAAGATCCTCTGCACCATCCAACAGGCCGGGTCGGTCGCCCTTGAGGACCGCTGCGCCGGGGTTAAGGACAGCTTCCCCAACACTGAGAACCTGCAGGTGAACGGCGCCGACGACTCGGCCGTCACTTCGGCGATCCAGGCCAAGCTGAGTCAGGACAAGGACATCAACTGGGTGATCACCCTCGGCGCACCGCAGGCCCTGGACACCCTGAAGGCCTTCGAGGGTTCCGGCAGTTCGGCGAAGGTAGGCACCTTCGACACCAACCCGGATGCGGCGCAGGCTGTGAAGGACGGCAAGATCCAGTTTTACATCGACCAGCAGCCCTACCTGCAGGGCTACATGGCCGTCACACAGCTCTATCTCTTTAAGAAAAACGGCAATATCCTCGGTGGTGGCAAGCCGGTTCTGACCGGCCCGTCCTTCGTCGACAGCAGCAACATCGACACGATCCTGCCGTTCGTCCAGAACAACACCCGATAGCCTCGACACGATCCTGCCGTTCGTCCAGAACAACACCCGATAGCCAAAAGCCTCCGCGGGTGGTCGGGCGAGTGCTTTCGCCCGACCACCGCGAAGACAACTCACCGGAGATGCAACATGAGTACACCTGTCAAGACCGCACCGCCTACGCCCGCTGAGGCCTCTAACCGCGTTCAAGTCAGCTGGACGACCCGACTGCTCGGCCGACCCGAGATCGGAGCCTTGGTCGCGGCCATCGTCATCTTCATCTTCTTCCTGATCGTCGCACCGGCATTCCGTACACCGGCCTCGTTCTTCACCGTCCTCTACCAGGCCTCCACCATCGGCATCGTGGCCGTCGCTGTCGGCATGCTGATGATCGGCGGTGAGTTCGACCTGTCCGCCGGCGTGCTCGTCACATCCGCGGGCCTGCTCAACGGCATGTTGTGCTACCAGCTCGGGCTGAACCTGTGGGTCGGCGTGATCATCTCGCTGGCCTTTTGCCTGGGCGTCGGATTCACTAACGGCTATCTGGTGATGCGCACCGGCATTCCCAGCTTCCTGATTACGCTGGGCACGTTCTTCGTGCTGCAGGGCGCCAACCTCGGCGTAACCAAGCTGGTCACCGGATCCGTGTCGAGCCCCAACATCAGCCAGATGGACGGCTACACGACGCTGAATTTCATCTTTGCGCACGAGTTCAAGATCGGACCCGTGTCACTGTCGATCACCGTCATCTGGTGGTTGCTATTCGTATTCTTGTCGGCCTGGATCCTGCAGCGGACCAAGATCGGCAACTGGATCTTTGCGGTCGGAGGAAACGCCGCCAGTGCTCGAGCCGTCGGCGTGCCAGTGACCCGGGCAAAGATCGGCTTATTCATGACAGTGTCCTTCCTCTGCTGGTTCACCGGCATGCACTACCTTTACCGGTTCAACACACTGCAGGCCGGCAACGGCGTGGGGAACGAGTTCCTCTACATCATCGCCGCAGTCGTGGGCGGGACGCTGCTGACCGGCGGCTACGGCAATGCGTGGGGTGTGGCCATCGGGGCGTTCATCTTCGGTATGACCAGCCTGTGCATCGTATACGCCGGATGGGACCCGAACTGGTTCAAGGCTTTCCTCGGTGTCATGCTGCTGCTCGCCGTGATGGTCAACCTGTACGTGAAGAGACTCTCGACTCTAAGAAAGGTGGGTTGACATGACCGACACCCTGCAAGAGCATGCCGATCCAACACTCCACAAGGGTGAGCCTCTTGTCGAGATGATCGATGTTGGCAAGGCCTACGGAGCAATCCGAGCCCTTAAGGGAATCAACATGGTCGTCAACGCCGGTGAGGTGACCTGTGTGCTTGGTGACAATGGAGCGGGCAAGTCAACGTTGATCAAGATTATTTCCGGCCTACACCCCCACAACGAGGGAACCGTGAAGGTCGACGGCGAAGAGGTCCATTTCTCCTCGCCACGCGACTCGCTGAACCACGGCATTGCCACGGTGTATCAGGATCTCGCCGTGGTCAGTCTGATGGAAGTCTGGCGGAACTTTTTCCTCGGCTCAGAGATGACGGGCAGCAAGCTCCCGCTCTCTGGGATGAAGATCAATGACATGAAGCGCATTGCCGACGAGGAGTTGCGCAAGATGGGCATCGTCGTCAAAGACATCGACCAGCCCATCGGAACCTTGTCCGGCGGCCAGCGGCAGTGCGTCGCAATTGCGCGCGCGGTGTACTTCGGCGCTCGGGTCTTGATCTTGGACGAGCCCACCGCCGCACTCGGTGTCAAGCAGTCCGGGGTGGTGCTCAAGTACACCGCGGCGGCCCGGGATGCTGGGCTCGGCGTTGTGTTCATCACCCACAACCCGCACCACGCCTTCCTGGTGGGCAACCACTTCATCATCTTGAAGCTGGGCCAGGCCGTGCTGGACAAGAAGCGTTCGGAGGTAACACTCGACGAGCTCACCCGCCAGATGGCTGGTGGCGACGAACTCACCGAGCTGGCACACGAGCTGGAGAGCGGCGCTCGGGGATGATCCGCTTCGCGCTCCTTGGCTGCGGCCGCATTAGGCGGGTACATGCCGACTCGATCCAATGTCCATCCCCGGGCCGTGCTGGCCTGGGTACATGACTCGATCGAGTCGGCTGCGGATTGGATACCAAGCAATACGGCGCGGCGCTCTGCGAGAAGCCGATCGACCTGGCTTTGCCGCAGGTTGATCGGTGCTGGACAGCGATCGCTGGGCTGAATCCCGCTGTGTTGCCGGGCTCTCCCTGAACGCCAGACTTCTGGTATTGCATTGCATGGAGGGAAAGCCTCGATGAGCACCCACCCGGAGACCACGCGGCCCACAGCGCAGGAGATTGAAGGCTGGTACTCCGCCGCAGCGTGCTCGGTCGAGGAGTTCGCTGCGCTGGTGGAGACGAGAACCGACCCGGCCGACTACCCCTGGGCGGACGATGTCATTCAGAACGTCCTCATCTATGGCAGGAGGATTCAGTCCGCGTTAGTCAACGAAGAATCCCGCCGGGCAATTCAGACTGAGCTCGCGCAGGCGCTGCTGACCGGGCCGGGCATCGTCGTCTTCAGGCAAGCGTTTGACCCCTCGGTCGTGGATCGCGGGACCAAGGCATTCGAGGCCTTGATCGCGGCGCAGAAGGCAGCGGGCGTGCAGTCAGGGGATCACTTCGCCAAGCCAGGTGCAAACGATCGGGTCTGGGGCGCGCTGGACAAGCTGGCGGTTAGCGACCCGGCCGTCTTCGCTGATTACTACGACAATGACGTGTTGGCTCTGATCAGCACCGCGTGGCTCGGGCCCGAGTATCAAGTGACCTCGCAGATCAATGTCGTGAACCCGGGCGGGCAGGCTCAGGTGGCACATCGTGATTATCATCTCGGCTTCATGTCAGCCGAGCAGTCGGCACGATTCCCCGCACATGTGCACCAGCTGACGGCAGCGCTCACTTTGCAAGGGGCGGTGGCACATTGCGACATGCCGGTGGAAACTGGACCAACGCTCTACCTTCCGCATTCGCAGAAGTACGGGCCGGGTTACCTCGCCTTTCACCAGCCGGACTTCACTTCCTACTTCGAGTCCCACTACGTTCAGTTGCCCCTAGTGAAAGGTGACGCGGCGTTCTTCAACCCGGCGCTCTTCCACGGAGCCGGCACGAATCGGACAGCTGACGTACGCCGGATGGCCAACCTGCTGCAGATCTCCTCAGCCTTCGGCCGTGCCATGGAAGCGGTCGATCGAACTGCCGTCTCGCGTGCCCTGTTCCAGGTGCTGGCCGCCCGGCTGGCGGCCGGGGCCAGCGAAGCTTCGATCAACAATGTGATCGCGGCTTCCGCCGAGGGCTACGCCTTTCCAACCAACCTCGACCGCGACCCGCCCGTCGACGGACTGGCGCCGCAAACGCAGGCCGAGCTTGTCTGGCAAGCCCTGAGCGAGGGCTGGAGCCTGGCCGCTTTCGGCAAGGCACTCGGGGAGCATGCTCACCGGCGGAAGAGTGAAGTCTGAAGCCGATGCTCCTCGAGGACAAGATCATCCTGATCAGGCCGCGAAAGCGGGCCTGGTGGACCTCAGGCGCAATGCGGCCTATGCTCACCGCTTCGACTGGGACCAGAACGTAGTCGGCTGCTATGACTGAGTAATCTGTGCGCGCCGGTGGCCTGCCCCGAGCTCCATTATCCTCGCCGGTTAGTCAGATTGTCCTATTGACAGGACAATATGCCCCCGATACCTTTGCGGGAGCGCTGCCAAGTGCCTATAGCGCCCCTGACCAGGTACCACTCGAAGGAGAGGATCCATGACGATCGGCATCGCAGTGATCGGAGCGGGGATGGCGGGCCGGGCGCACGCAGCAGCGTACCGAAGTGCACCGACGCTGTACCGCTCCACATTGCCGGACCTGCGATTCATCTCCATCGGAGACATCAGTCCCGAGCTCGGCTCGCTCGCTGCCCGGCGTTTCGGATACGAGCACAACGACACTTCCTGGCAGGCCATTGCGGAGAACCCCGACATCAATGTCGTCAGCGTGGTCGTGGCCAATTCCCTGCATCGTGAGATCGTTGAGGGTCTGGTCGCTGCCGGCAAGCACGTGCTCTGCGAAAAGCCGCTGAGCGACAACCTCGAGGATGCACGCGCCATGGCGGACCTCGCCCGCAGCGCTGACACTGTGGTCCGCATCGGCTTCACCTTCCGCCGGGCGCCTGGCGTTGCTGCTCTCCACGAGCTCGTCACCTCAGGCATGCTGGGTCGCATCCTGCACGTCCACGGCCGGTACTGGTGTGACTACGCGAGCGACCCGAAGGGGCCCATCAGTTGGCGGTACAAGGGAGCCCCGGGATCGGGGGCACTCGCCGACATCGGCAGCCACGTCGCCTATCTCGTCGAGTTCCTCGGCGGCGACGTTCAGGAGGTGAGCGGCGGCCGGTTCGCGACTGCCATCACGGAGCGGCCGGTACCCCTCGGCACCGTTGTCGGCCATGGGCAAGCCGCGCTAAGCGACACCTATGAGGCCGTCGAGAACGACGACTACGCCAGCTTCAGCGCCCAGTTCGAGCACGCCGTGGGCGTGGTGCAGGTCTCGCGTGTCGCCGCCGGCTATCCGAACGGCCTCGCGCTCGAGGTCTTCGGTGACGCCGGTGCCGCGAGGTGGGAGCAGGAGCGTTCCGGCGAATTCCAGCTCACGTTGAACGAGGGCGCCGCCGGCACGCGCGGCTACCGGCGAGTGATCATCGGTCCGGACCACCCGTATTTCGCCGGGGGCCTGCCGATGGACGCACCCGGCGTGGGCATTGGGCAGAACGATGGCTTCGTCTTCCAGGCGCGCGCCTTTCTCGAAGAGGTCGCGGGCATCGACGAGCCTGATTCGCTGCCTCGCAATGCCTCGTTCGACGAGGGCGTACACAACATGGAGATCCTGGCAGCAGTCGCCGAATCGGCCGCCAATGGTGGCGCCACGGTCAAGGTCGCGCCACAGCGGGCGGAGGTGGAACGATGAAGTTCGGGGTTTACAACGCGATCTTGCACGACCGGTCACTGCCGGAGGCGATCGAGGTGATCGCCAAGCTCGGCCTCACTGGCATCGAGCTCAACTCAGGCGGCTTCCTGCCGCCGGTACACATCCCCACCTTCGACGACATCCTCACCTCCGACACCGCGCGTGATGACTTCCTTGGACAGTTCGAAGGCACGGGCGTTGAGATCGCAGGCCTGAACTGCAATGGCAACCCGCTGCACCCCGATGCTGTGATCGGTCCCAAGCATGCCGAGGATGTACGGCGGAGCATCCGGCTCGCCAATCGGCTGGGCCAGCACCGCGTTGTGACGATGTCTGGCCTGCCGGCCGGAGAGCCCGGCGGCAAACGGCCGAACTGGATAGTGAACGCATGGAACTCTGCCGCGCTCGACGTACTCGATTACCAATGGAGTGTCGCAGCGGAATTTTGGCGCGAGATCGACCGGGAGGCGGCCGACCTCGACGTGAAGGTCGCGCTCGAGCTGCACCCGCAGAATATCGTGTTCAACCCAGCCGGTATGCGCGAACTCGTGGAACGCACCGGTGCTACCAACGTCGGTGTGGAACTCGACGCCTCGCACTTGTTCTGGCAATGGATGGACCCGGTGGCCGTCGCACAAGACCTTGGTCCGCTGGTGTTCCACGCGGCAGCGAAGGACGTACGCATCAACCCTGCGGCCGCTGTTTACGGTGTGCTCGACAACAGGTTCCGCCGGCTGAGTCCGGATGAACCACGTACCAATCTTGGTGGCGATGAGTGGGCCAATGAATGGCCGCAGGACGCCGCGTGGGACTTCGTTGCACTCGGTCGCGGGCACGACGCCGTCTACTGGTCGACCTGGCTCGCTGCCTTGCACGCAATCGATCCCGACATGCTCGTCAACATCGAGCACGAGGACGTCTCACTCGGCCGCATCGAAGGCCTCGAGGTCGCGGCCGGGGTATTGCTCGATGCGGCCCGGCGGGCAGGCCTGTCGAATTCTTGAGCTGCTCGCGGATCACGGGTTGCCAACGCTGAGCTGATCGACGAGGTGTATCGAAGGGCCGGACTGTCACCTCGCAGCTAGGACGACGCGTTTGCCATCTCACGATGGCTGGCGAGGCACCCTCGCTCAGGGCACTCGTTGTTCGTCTCGAGATTGCCAACGTGCAAAGGTGAAGGCTTCGCGGAAGCGCTCGAGTGCAAGCTCGCTATCACCGGATGCCCAGGCTTCCATTCCGACCGTGCCCTGATAGCCGATATCGTGTAGCGCCTGGGCAATGCGGGAATAGTTGATCTCCCCTGTCCCGGGCTCGCAACGGCCTGGAACATCGGCAACCTGGATTTCACCGATGTACGGTGCACACTTCTTGATCAACTCCACGAGGTTCCCCTCGCCGATCTGGGCATGGTAGATGTCCAGCATCAGCCGGAGATGAGGGTCGTCGACGGCAGCCACCAGCGCCAAAGTGTCGGTGGCTTTGGCGAATGGCGTACCTGGATGATCAACGGCAGTGTTGAGATTCTCTAGACAGAAGATCACTCCCTCGCGCTGGCCGAGTTCCGCGATCCGCACCAGAGTGTCTTCGGCCTTGAGCCACATATCTCCGGTGATCACTTCCACCGGCTTGATCGGCAGGCCACGGCCGTCCAACCCAGTGCCGTGCAGGTTAAGTCGAGGGACGCCGAGTTCTGCCGCAACTGGAATGGATTGCGCTGCGGTGGCGAGAAGTTCCTCGGCTCCCTCTGGATCAATGAGGTCGCCGGTGACATAGCCAGTCATCGAGGAGAACCTGGCTTCTGTCGACCGCAGACTATCGATGTCGTGTCGTGTCCAATCCCAGATCTCTACCTGAAAACCAAGATCATCGATCCGCCGCACGCGCTCGCTCATGGGCAGCTCGGTGAAGATCATCTCCGCGCAGGCGGCCAGCGTGAAGTCGGCCATCATCGCGCCAGCGTCGCGGCGGACCGATCAATGGGGATCGGCGCATGTGTTCGAACCGACTCGATGCAGGCCAGTGCCACAGCGAGCGCACGACGTGCATCCCGGCCGGTCACGTATGGCTGGCGCGCTTGCTGTATCGCGGCGACGAATTCAACGAACTCTGCGGCATAGGCATCGCCCATCAGTTCGACATCACCGCGCGCCGTCTCTTGGTGCAGTCCGGTGGCATCGCGCAGCATCATGGCCGTGCGTGCGCCGTTGCCGGCAGTCACCATGCCGGCCGAGCCGAAGACTTCCGCCCGCACGTCGTAGCCGTACGCGGCGGAGAAGCTCGCTTCAGCGACCGCGCGGGCCCCATTGTCGAACGTGATCACCACAATGGCCGTGTCGAGCAGACCGGACGCCTTGAAGTCCGGCGCCACCAATGCATCGGCCGTCGCATACACCTCGACCGGGTCAGCCTCGGGATTGAGCCACAGCAACGCGTCGAAGTCGTGGATCAACGTCTGCAGGAAGATAGTCCAGGGCGGCACTGCGCCCGGGTTCGCTAGGCCGGGGTCTCGGGTGAGGGAGCGAAGTAGTTGGGGCATACCAATCGCGCCGCGGACGATGGCGTCGTGGGTGGCTCGGAAGTCTCTGGCAAAGCGGCGATTGAACCCCACCTGGAGGATGACTCCTGCTGCCTCGACTGCGGCAAGCGAGCGAGCCGACTCCTCCAATGTCAGTGAAGCTGGCTTCTCGCAGAAGATCGGCTTTCCAGCCGCCGCGCAGGCCACGATCAGGTCTGCATGCGCTTCGGCCGACGCGGCGATCACGACCGCTTCGACACTGTTGTCCTTGATCAGTTGGAGCGGGTCCGCGACAGCATCGGCGCCGAAGCGATCGGCAAGAGACCCAGCAGCGTCAGTACGAGTATCAGCCACCATGGTCAGCTGCGCGCCGGGCACCCGCTCGGCAAGAATCTGGGCATGTGAGGTGCCGATCCGGCCGGCGCCTATGAGCCCAACGCCGATCATCGGAGAAGAAGGTGTCATGGAGGCCTCCTACTAGAGCGCTCTAGTATGTTACGACACTTCGGGAAGAAGTCAAACCTGTTGATCTCTGGGACTAGCGCGCTCTAGGCTTTCAAGGTCGAGAAGAGCTTCCTACGAATCAGGAAGGGCAACAATGAGGGATGCCCCGGCACCCCGAGCGCGGCCCACGATGGAGGATGTGGCTGCTCGGGCCGGCGTTTCCCGGGCTCTTGTGTCGATCGTGTTCCGTAACCAACCTGGTGCCAGTGAGGCGACCAGGCAGCGGGTACGCGATGTAGCCAGCAAGCTGGGCTACGCACCCGACCAGCGTGCGCGGCTCCTCGGGCGCAAGCGCACCGGGCAACTCGGGGTGGCATTCGGCTTGCAGCATGGTTTCCACGGCGAGCTGGTGGAAGCAATGTACGCACCGGCCGAGCACACTGGATACGAGCTCGTCCTGACTGGATTTGCACCGTCACGCAGTGAGGGACGTGCCATCGACGATTTGCTTGCCTACCGGTGTGAGGCCGTCATCGTGGTGGGCCCGACGATGCGTACCCGGGACCTGGTCGCGCTCAGCAAACAGCTGCCGACTGTCGTGCTGGCGAGACGAGTTCCCGGCGGCGCGGTGGATGTCGTGCGGACCGATGACATCGACGGCGCTCGCCAAGCAACCCAGCACCTCATTGCGCAAGGGCATCAGCGGATCCTGCACATCGACGGCGGGCGTGCACCGGGAGCGGCAGAGCGCCGCCGGGGGTACCGCCAGTCGTTGGTGGCCGCCGGGCTAGACCCCATGCCATTTATCGGCGGTGGCCTGACCGAGATGGACGGTGCCCGAGCCGGCAATACAGTCGCGGCTATGCTCCGCAGGCGGCGAGGCAAGCCCAGCGCAGTCTTCGCCTTCAACGACCAGTGCGCACTTGGGCTACTGCAGGCCGTAGGCGCTGCCGGTTTCACCGTCCCAGACGATCTGGCCGTGGTGGGCTACGACGACAGTCGTGTAGCCCGGTTGCCGTGGGTCGAGCTGACAACCATCGGTCAGGATGTCCGGGAGCTAGCCAAGAAGGCCGTTGATCAGGCCAGTGCTCGCATCCATCACCCAGCAGATCGACTCGAGACCATCGTTTCCCCTGAACTGGTGGTCAGGAGTACCTCACGCGCCACGAAATCGCCTAGGCGCTGACTTAATCGGTGGCTGTACCCGCTTACGCCACCCGCTCGGTAGCAAGCTCCTCGGCAAGCATGTGTGCGAAGACGGCAGTCGTCGAAGTGTGATTGCCCAGGAAATCTCGGGGTCGGCCCATCGAGTCGCGACTGGCCCGGATGTAGTCCTCACTCCCTGGCCGAGGCTTGACGTGCAGGAACATCGGCAACCCGTAGCGCAGACAGATGAAGGCGACGAGCAGTCTTGCGACCCGGCCGTTGCCATTGGCGAAGGGATGAACGCGCAAGCACTCGCCATGGGCGAGCGCGGCAAAGCTGATCAGCGCGAGTATCTCGTCTGGGGTGGTCGGTGACTTCCCCGTGGGCAGCCGAGCGTCCAGCTCCACGAAGACTGCGCCCAGCCCGGCGAGCACCGCATCAATCTCCTCACCCACCTGGCGCGCCCAGACGCCCATCTTTTCCAGATTGCCGTCCTTCAACCGCGCACCCAGTCCAACTTCGTAGTCGATCAGCTCTGGGACGGCCGGGTCGCCGCGAAGATGCCCGACATAGCCGGCAACCGGCACGTCACATCCGGCGTAGAGCCGCGCATGCCAGCGGCAGAGTTCCTCGCGAGTGGGCAGGACGCGATCAGTGGCAGTCGCGCGCAGCTCGGTGATGAGTTGCGTGACATTGCCTTGGATCAGCGAGAGATTCTTTGGGTCGTCTTCCTGCCACCACGGAGCTGTCATGCCAGCCCGGTACGCGCCGATCTATAGATCGTCGTCACGTCCGGGGCGGGGTGGGAACGGTCGGCAGCGACTCGATCGACTGTGGCGGCAGGCTGCATGGGTCCGGTTTGCAGCGGCTCCGGCAGGCCTTCTCCCGCCACGAAACGCGCCAGACCGCGGGCCTGGATCCGCTCGTGTTGCTCCTGGGTTAGCTCGGCCAACCGATCTGCGGCAGCCCGCAGATCCTCGCTCAGCATCCCGCCGCGTGCGACGACCTCATGTTCGATTGCCTGCTCGATCAGCTCGTTCTGACTGATGCCCAATCGGGCGGCGACCTCAGCGGTCAGGGTCCGAAGCTTCTCGTTACGCCAGCGCAGTGGGAATGCAGCTCGCGGTGCCATGCCTCCAGCATGCTGTGATTCTGCGTGATGTCAAGACGAGCGTATGACATCAGGCTCATGCTTCGCTCCTGACAACACTTCAACTGCACACATGATCTGCGGCGCCCTGGAAAGACGTGCATCAGCGGTAACCAGCGTTGTCCCGAGCAGCTCAGCCAGTGCGACATAACTCGCGTCATAGGCCGTCAGGTTGTCACGCAGGTCCCAGCAACGTGTCAGAAGTTCGCGATGTGATGCCCGGCGAAGCGAGAGATCACGGAGGTCCGCAAGCGCCTCGCGCGCACGACGTTCATCCACCTTTCCAACGCGGAGCAGCCCGCGCAACGCGGATGTGACCTCAAGATCGACTAATTCTGGCGCGGCCAGCTCTTCCCCTCGCAGGCGGGCTCGCGCAGTGTCTCCCCAAACCCCGTCATCGACGAAGACAGCGACAAGAACACCCGCGTCAGTGACTATCACGATCCGCCCGGATGATGGCATTGATGTCGTCGAAACTTACCGATCCCCCAGATCGGCTAGCTGCGCGTTCAAGAACCTCATCAAGCGTTGGTCGATCAGCCTCTTCGATGAGGTGCTGCAGGAGGTATTCCTGCAGCGACTGATGCGCGGCGGTGGCCCGCTTCCGCAACACCGCATGGGTGCGTTCGGGCACACCCTTGATCTGGATGCTCGTCATGGCGCCATTTTGGCGCCACTGGCGCCAAAATGCAAGCAATCATCAGTGCGGCAGTCCAGCCAACAGGTGCCGAGCCATGACGACTCGCTGGATCTGATTAGTGCCCTCATAAATCTGGGTGATCTTTGCGTCCCGCATCATCCGCTCTACAGGGAAGTCCTTGGTGTAGCCGTAGCCGCCGAGCAACTGAACGGCATCGGTGGTGATCTCCATTGCCACATCGGAGGCGAAGCACTTCGCAGCAGCCCCGAAATAGGTCAGATCGGCATCCCCGCGCTGAGATTTCGCGGCTGCGACGTAGCTGAGTTGGCGGGCAGCTTCCAGCTTCATGCCCATGTCGGCGAGCATGAACTGCAGACCCTGGAATTCGGCAAGCGCCTTGCCGAACTGCTTGCGCTCCGTGACATAGCCGAGCGCATAATCGAGAGCACCTTGGGCAATGCCCACCGCCTGCGCCGCGATGGTGACACGCGTGTGGTCGAGGGTGTGCATCGCCGTCTCGAAGCCGGTGCCTTCAGCGCCGATCATCCTGGACTCCGGGATGCGTACGCCGTCCAGGTACACCTCGCAGGTCGGAGAACCCTTGATGCCCAGTTTCTTCTCCGGTGCGCCGAAGGAGACTCCCCCGTCGGATTTCTCAACCACGAAAGCGCTGATGCCTTTGGAGCGGGCGTCTGGATCGGTCACCACAAACACGGTGTAGAAGTCCGACAGCCCGGCGTTGGTGATCCAGCGCTTGACGCCGTTCAAAATGAAGTGGTCGCCATCGCGTACGGCGCGGGTCCGCATGCTTACCGCGTCTGAGCCCGACTCCGGCTCCGACAGGCAGTAGGACGCCATCGCCTCGCCCTGTGCGATCGGCGGAAGGTAGGTCTGCTTGATCTCTTCCGTTGCGGCGAGCAGCCAGGGCAACGTGGCCAGCTTGTTGACGGCCGGAATCAGCGAGCTAGCTGCGCAGACACGGGCAATCTCCTCGATCACGATCACGGTCGCCAAGGCGTCGGCCCCGACCCCTGAGTAGGCCTCGGGGATGTGGGGCGCATGAAAGTCCGCTGCCACCAGCGCTTCGAGTGATGCCTTGGGAAACTCCGCCAACTCATCAGCCTCGGCAGCGTTCGGAGCGACCTTCTCCTCGCACAGCTCGCGGACCGCAGCGCGGAACGCCTCATGCTCCTCACTCGGGCGATACATGTCGCCGAAGTCGGTCACGTGTTGAGCCTATTCGGCTCCGCTCAGATCGTGGGAGCTAGGGGATCCCACTCATCCGGTAGCAGTGGCGGCTTGTCGACTGAACTCGCTACCTCGACAAAAGCACGTGATTCGACCGACTCCGCGATCGCGGTCATGGTGTCCAGAACGTGATAGCCCATCGCCCCTTGCGCGCGATGGGGTCGACCCTCCCGCAGAGCGCGAGCCATGTCCAAGACTCCGGTGCCACGGGAGGACACCGCTGTGGTGGTGGCTACCGTCTCCCAGTCCTCGCTGTCGCGCCGCCTGATGGCGATCGCGCCGTCAAAAAAGTTGGGATCAGGGAACAGCATCGTGGCGTCGGTGCCGTTGACTTCCAGCAGCATCCGAGGAAGCGCCGAGTCGAAAGAGAAGATGGTCTGTGCGGACTGGCCGGATTCGAACTGGGCCAGGGCGCTCACGTGGCTGGGTACTGTGACGTCAAACTCCTCCCCCGCCTTGGGCCCAGAGCCGATCACCCGCCGTTCTCGGGCCTTCGACCCAAGCGCAGCCACCGAGGAAACTGATCCGAAGACCTGGACGAGCACGGTGAGGTAATAAGGACCAAGGTCGAACAGCGGGCCGGCACCAGGCGCGTACAGGAACGCGGGGTTGGGATGCCACGACTCTGGCCCAGGCAATTGCAGCAGCGCCAGAGCCGTGAGCGGCGTTCCGATCAAGCCCTGCTCGATAAACCGGCAGGCCGTCTGCAACCCCGGACCTAGAAAGGTGTCCGGAGCGCAGCCAACGAGTAGCCCGGCCGCCTCAGCGTCTCGGAGCAGCCTCTCGCCGCTGGCGCGGTCGAGAGCTAGGGGCTTCTCGTTCCAGACGTGTTTGCCAACCCCGATTACCTGAGTCGCGACCTCGGCATGAGCCGCCGGGATGGTGAGGTTGACGACGATCTCCACACCCGGGTGGTCGAGGACGGTAGCCACATCTCCCGCGGCTGGAACGTCATACTTGGCAGCCTTTTCCCGAGCAGCCTCGGGAACGATATCGCCGATCGCAAGCACCTCGGTGTCGGCAAAACTGGTGAGGTTCTCCAGATACGTGTCGCTGATCGTGCCGGCACCGATCAAACCAACGCCCATCGGACTAGCCATGATCAAGCTCGATCGGCGAGCAGGAACTGGCGGCTGGCCCGGACGGCTTCGAGAAGATCGGTTTCAGAGTCATCCAGCTCCACGACCCGGAGCGCCTCCGGAGCCGCATCGATGATGTCCCAGACCGGCACCACACCCGATCCCACCGGGACTTGTTTGCTCGTATCAAGGGTCCCGTCGCCATCCTTGATGTGCAGGGCGACGACCCGCTCACCCAGGCGGGTGAGGAGGGCGGGCACGTCGGCGCCGCCCGCGTACGCCCAGTAGGTGTCCACCTCGAGCACTACTTCCGGGGCCACCCGATCTGCCAGCACTTCCAGCGCATGGACTCCGCTGATCTTGGACTCCAGCTCGAAGTGATGATTGTGATAACCGACCCGGAGGCCGTAGCCGGCAGCCTTCGCCGCCACGGCATTGAGCTCGCTTGCAATCTCGCTGACATCAGGCTCTGACTGCCAGCGAGTCGAGTCGACGTACGGCTCGATGATCGTCTGGATGCCGAGCTCCGCTGCCAGCTCACAAATCGCGTCGTGGTCCTTACCTAAGAGATGGATGTGCGCTGTCGGAGCAGTCAGGCCGTTCGTAGCCAACCCGGAGCGCAGTTCGTCGGCAAAATTGACGAAGGCGAACGGCTCGACCTGGGTGAATCCGAACGCCGCGAGCTTGGAGAGTGTGCCGTCGAAATCTTGGGCGAGGGCATCGCGCACGGTGTACAGCTGAACGGACAGCTCCGACATTGACAACCTCCTGGTGCGGTGGGCCCTACCTTGCCTGCAAGTGGTCACAAACAACAAGAGAATCGCCGAATTCGTTGTGGCAAGTGACCACTTTCGGGACGAGACCGAGCTGCTACGTCGGCTCCTCCAGGAGTTGACGGGCAAGCAAAGTACCGCCGGCGGTGGCAATCGGAAACACGACGACGCCTGCGAAGGGAATGGCGAGCAGCAGGAACGTAGGCACGGCGAAACCAAGCACCCGAAACCGCCGTGCCCGCATCGCGGCGCGGCGATCCGAAAGCCGGAGCAGGCCGCGTCGTTCGAAGGGCGCCCCAACCAGCTCGATCGCGAGGATCCAGCCGCCAAAGGTCGCAGAGAGCACCGGCACGAGGGTCTGCCCCACGACCGGCACGAATCCGATCGCAAAGAGCATCAGCGCGCCGAGCATGGCGACCGCTATGAGCGTGACTGCCTGGCGCAAGGCCCGGAACAGACCGCGCGCCGCGCTCTCCTTGAGCTCGGGCACCTCACCGAAGCCTTGCTCGACAAATTCGGACAATTTGTCATAGAGCGGCGATCCGAGGGCAAGGGTCAATGCCGTGAATGAGATCACCATCAACAACACAGCGCCCCCGACGAGCGCGGCGCCGACCAGCACCCGGATCGTGGTGGCCAGGCCGCGAGCCCAACCCTCGGTGAACGGTGTAAGCCAATCGACAGCCGGCTCGAGCTGGGTGATCAGCGCAATCAGCAGCCCGGTGAAGATCACCGAAGTGATGGCCGGCGGGATGGCACCCAGCAGGAACAGCCGGGGCTGGCGAATAATCAGGCCCATCCCTCTGGTCAGCAACCCGGCACCGATCGCCAGCTCACCTACAGCAGGCCGCCGCATGTCGGTGTGACTAGCGGAGCCCATTGCGCTTGTCCTGGGCGTTGGCCCGCACGGTGGCGCCCTTGGCCTCCGCGGTCTGTCGAAGTTGATCTTGGAACTCAAGCATCCGTTGCCGCAGACCAGGATCACCGGCCGCCAGGATGCGTACTGCCAGAAGCCCGGCGTTGCGAGCATTGCCGATGGCAACCGCTGCCACTGGAACACCGGCCGGCATCTGGACGATCGACAACAGGGAATCCATCCCGTCGAGGTACTTCAGTGCTACCGGCACCCCGATCACCGGCAGCGGCGTGACCGCTGCCAGCATGCCGGGTAGGTGCGCTGCGCCGCCGGCTCCGGCAATGATCACCTCCAGCCCGCGGCCGTGAGCCGTACGCCCATAGGACATCATGGCGTCGGTCATTCGGTGCGCTGAGACCACATCGGCCTCATAGGCCACGTCGAACTCCTGCAGCGCCACCCCTGCAGCGCTCATCACCGGCCAGTCCGAATCCGAACCCATCACAATGCCGACCCGCGGCCGAGGAACCTCATCAGGCACTGAGATCTCCCATCAGGTACGCCGCGGCATGCCGAGCCCGCTTCCGTGTCTCAGCAAGATCATCTCCGAAGGTAGTGACATGGCCCACTTTGCGACCCGGGCGTACCTGCTTGCCGTACAGCTGCACCCGCAACCGCCGGTCACGGGCAAAACAATGCAGCAACGCTGACGGAAGATCTTCCAGCCTTCCGCCGAACACATTGGCCATCACAATCCAGCTCTCCTTGCTGCTCGGGTCGCCCAGCGGTAGATCCAGCACCGCACGGAGATGGTTTTCAAACTGGGAGGTATGGGCCCCATCTATGGTCCAGTGGCCGGTGTTGTGCGGTCGCATGGCCAACTCGTTGACCACCACCGATCCATCGGCGCGCTGCATCAACTCCACTGCAAGCACCCCCACCACCCCGAGCTCATGAGCGATCATCAGGGCCAGTTGCTGGGCCGCGACGGCCTGCTCATCAGCCAGGTCTGGTGCAGGTGTGATCGTCTCCACACAGATGCCGTTTTGCTGTACTGATTCCGAGATCGGGTACGCTGCCGCCTGCCCAGACGGCGAGCGTACGACCAGCGCGCTCAGCTCGCGGGCAAAATCCACGAACTCCTCGCCGATGATCTGTACACCGTCGGTCACCCCCGCGAAAGGCTTGCCCGCTTCCAGAGCCGAGTCGAGCCGCCACACCCCCTTGCCGTCGTATCCGCCGCGTGAGGTTTTCGCCACGATCGGCCAACCCAACTCCTCGCCGAACGCGGCCAAGGCCGCCTCATCGCTCACCACCCGACTGATCGGACAGGGAGCCCCCAACGCTGCCAGTCGATCACGCATGATCGCCTTGTCCTGAGCGTGGATCAGCGCCGCCGGTCCCGGCCGAACCACTACCCCTGCCGACTCAAGATCTCGCAGCAGGCCGGTGGGCACATGCTCATGGTCGAAGGTCACCACATCGCAACCGGCCGCAAAGCTCCGCACCGTCTCCGGGTCTGTGTAGTCGCCGACTGTGACGTCGTGCACTACGGTCGCTGCCGAGGTCTCGGGCCCCTCCGCGAGCAATCGCACATTGATCCCAAGACCGATAGAGGCGGCGTGCATCATCCGAGCAAGTTGGCCACCGCCGATGATGCCCACGGTGAAGGTCGGCCCACGTCTCACGCGCGGAAGCGTACCCTCACTGCAGCCTGAAGATCACCGAACGCTGCACGATGAAATTGACGGTGGTGGCGACGCCTTGGGCGATGACGAACGCGATGACTTGTACGGTGAGCCGGTTCAGGCCCTGCGAGGTGAGCACAGTGAACAGCACGCTGAACAGGCCAACTTGCAAGGCGAACGTCACCGCGTACAAGACCACCACCGCGATGAATCGGCGCGTCGAGGGCGAGGCCCGGAAGGTCCAGCGCCGGTTGATCAGGTACGCGGTTGTCGTGCCGGCGATGAAGGAGATCGCCTTGGCCGCTGTGTGCCCCAGGCCCAAGGCCATCAAGATCACCAGCAGTCCGAAGTCGACAATCGCTGAGAAACCGCCGGTGATGATGAATCGGGTGAGCTGAGCCGGCAGAGGCAGGGTACTTTCGCGCTCGTCGACCGGCAGCTCGACCGGCTGCGGGATCTGGTGGGGATGTTCGGTCATGAAACACCGTCCCGCCAGCTCGGCCAGCGCGGGGCCCGGCGATGGTTGAATGCCTCGATGCCCTCCACCCGGTCGGCTGAGAATGCGACCTCTTCCCAGGCCCGGCTCTCGATCTCCAGGCCGCGGGTCAGGTCGACGTCGAGGCCCTGCTGAAGCGAGTGCTTGGCGGCTCGCAAGCTGATCGGGGACTTGGCGGCAATCTCCTCGGCAAGCTGCAGTGCGCTGGCACGAGCTGCACCCTCGGGAACGAGCCGGTCGGCAAGGCCCATCCGCAGCGCCTCCTGGGCATCCACGCGGCGGCCGGTAAACAGCAGATCAGCGGCCCTGCCGAACCCGATCCGACGCGGCAGCAGCTGGGTGCCACCCTCACCTGGAATCAGCCCAATGCCCACCTCGGGCAAGCCGAACACTGCGCTTGCCGATGCAACGATCAGATCAGCTGACAACGCCAGCTCGCAGCCACCGCCTAGCGCGAATCCCTCCACCGCAGCAATCACCGGAACAGGCAACTCGCGCAGCGCCGCAAAGGCTTCCTGAAACACCGGTCGTTGTCGGCGAAGATCATCGTTGTCAAAGCCACGGCGTTCCTTGAGGTCAGCCCCGACGCAGAAGGCCTTCGCCAAGGCGCTGGAGATGATCACCACGCTTACCTGATCTTCGTCCGCAAGCTGACTCGCCGCCTCCCCCAGTCGAAGCACCTGGTCGGTGGACAATGCATTCATGGCCTCCGGGCGATTCATGATCACCTCGGCCACATGGCCCGAGGGTCGCCCGATCTGGACGGTCATGAGCGAGCAGCAGGCGGGTGCTGAGTGCCCTGCGGACCAAAGAGCAGCTGGGTGACCTCACGGCTCACGTGCTCAACATCGGGCACATCCCGCAACACGATCGTGCCGTCCTCGGCGGCGGTCTGGACGTTGAGGGAGCCACACCCGAGCATTCGATCCAGCAAGCTGCGCTCGTAGGAGACCTCATTGATCCGGTTCAGCGGCAGGTCCTTGCCGATTTTGTTGAGGATGCCGCTGCGCGTGATCAGTCGTCGGTTGGTAATGGTGTACGTGGTGGTCCGCCAGCGCAGGAACGGCAACAGCACCAGCCAGATCGCCAGCACGACACCGAGCAGGACGATGGCGAGCTGTCCGATGGGGCGAGCCTCGCGTGGGATCACAGCGGCTCCGGCTCCGACGGCAGCAGCGATCAGGACGAAAGCAAGCGCTGGCAAAATCATCGCCTTGACGTGAGTCCTGGTATGGATGACCAGATGCTCGTCGGCACCGAGCAGTTTCGCCGGAAGAACCACGCCCTCCATGCTGACACACGCACTCACTTAG
Organism: Propionibacteriaceae bacterium; assembly: GCA_021323255.1. Classification (GTDB taxonomy): domain Bacteria; phylum Actinomycetota; class Actinomycetes; order Propionibacteriales; family Propionibacteriaceae; genus Microlunatus. The sequence continues at coordinate 24,747 of JAJTCL010000002.1, forward strand.
GACTGGAGATGAACGACGTCGCCGGCACCGTATACGGCCGATCCTGAAGTAGTCCGAATGACAAGTCGGCCGTCGGCATCGATGCGGTTGGCGATTCCCTCCACGCTCCGCCTCCCGCTCAGCTCCACCCGAACCTGACGACCGATCGTGTCGCAACGCGCTACGTAGGATGCCGCCAACGAAGCGTCATCACCGGCCTGCGCCTCCCAGCGGCCGTAGAGGAGTTCAAATGCGGCAAGCACAGTGGCGATGACGGCTGTTCGCGACGGCAGCACCCCGGAGTGCTCGCGAGCAGCGATGGCAAGGGAGGTGGCACTCGGTACCGGCAATTGGTGGTCATCCAGGCTGACATTGATGCCGATGCCGACTACACAGGCCGGGCCCCGAGAGGTGTCGACTCGTTCGGAGAGAATGCCGCAGAGCTTGCGGCCGGCAACCAGGACATCGTTCGGCCACTTGAGAACCGCGGGCAGGTTGGCCACCCGACGCACACCGTCGGCGACCGCAAGGCCTGCCAACAATGACAACCAGGTCCAGCGGCGCGGGTCGATCCCATCCGGTCGCAGGAGGATGGACATCGCAATCCCCGACCCCGGTGGAGCTGTCCAGGTTCGACCCTGCCTGCCGCGACCCGCCGATTGGTAGTCGGTGATCAGCACGGTGCCCGCCGCTCCGCCATCGCGGGCCCGGGCCGCCAGATCAGCGTTCGTGGAACCCGTCTCCGCTACCAGATCGACCGCCTGCCACAGACCACCCGGCCTTACCAGCTCCTGTCGGAGCTCGGCAACGTCGATGGCGTCGTTCGGCGGCATGTTTGGACCCTAGCGCCCTGGAACGGAAGTAGTTGTCGGCGTTTCAGCAGGATCCACGTGGATCTTGGTAACTGGTTAGAGTCCCAGTCATGGATCGCACGATGCCAGCGCCGGACATCCACACCACCGCCGGCAAGCTGGCCGATTTGGACCGCCGGATAGAGGAGGCTGTCCATGCAGGATCAGCAGCCGCCGTCGAGAAGCAACACGCCAGGGGTAAGAAGACAGCTCGGGAGCGGGTCCTGCTGTTGCTGGACCCGGATTCGTTCACGGAGCTGGACGAGTTTGCGCGGCATCGCTCGACGTCGTTCGGTATGGAGGACCGGCGCCCCTACGGTGACGGTGTTATCACCGGCTTCGGCACGATCGACGGACGGCCGGTCTGCGTGTTCAGCCAGGATGTGACCGTCTTCGGGGGCAGCTTGGGCCAGGTGTACGGGGAAAAGATCGTCAAGATCATCGACTTGGCGCTGAAGACCGGCTGTCCGATCATCGGCCTCAACGAGGGCGGCGGCGCCCGGATCCAAGAAGGTGTTGTCTCACTTGGCCTGTATGGAGAGATCTTCAAGCGCAACACGCACGCCTCTGGTGTCATTCCGCAGATCTCATTGATCATGGGCGCGGCCGCGGGTGGCCACGTCTACTCTCCCGCCCTTACCGACTTCGTCGTCATGGTCGACCAGACCTCCCAGATGTTCATCACCGGTCCGGACGTGATCAAGACTGTGACTGGTGAGAACGTATCCATGGAGGAACTGGGCGGTGGGCGTACCCACAACACCAAGTCGGGGAACGCGCACTACCTGGCCGCGGATGAGGAAGACGCGATCTCGTATGTGCGGACCTTGATCGGCTTCCTGCCGCAGAACAACCTCGAGGACGCTCCGGCCTTCGAGGTCGAGAACGCACGAGAGCCTGATGATATGGACCGGGATCTCGACAGTCTGATACCCGACTCGCCTAACCAGCCATACGACATGCACGAGGTCATCTCCCGGGTCCTTGACGACGCCGACTTCCTCGAGGTGCAGACCCTCTTCGCCCCCAACGTGGTCGTCGGCTTTGGCCGGATTGACGGGCACAGCGTCGGTGTCGTCGCCAATCAGCCACTTCACTTCGCCGGATGTTTGGATATCGACGCTTCGGAGAAGGCGGCGCGATTCGTCCGGACATGCGATGCGTTCAACATCCCGGTGATCACTTTCGTCGACGTGCCGGGCTTCCTCCCTGGTACTGATCAAGAATGGAATGGCATCATCCGGCGCGGCGCGAAGCTCATTTACGCCTACGCCGAGGCGACGGTACCGTTGGTCACGGTGATCACCCGCAAGGCTTACGGGGGCGCCTACGACGTCATGGGATCGAAGCATTTGGGCGCGGATTTCAACCTTGCTTGGCCCACCGCGCAAATCGCGGTCATGGGAGCACAAGGAGCGGTGAACATCTTGTATCGCAAGGAGCTCGCGGCAAGTGAGGATGCCGAGACGATGCGTGCCGACCTGATCACCGAATACGAAGACGAACTGGCGAATCCGTACCTTGCGGCCGAACGCGGCTATGTCGACGCGGTGATCAGCCCGCATGAAACCCGCATAGAGATCGCCCGAGCATTGCGGCTGCTGCGCACCAAACGCCAGACGCTACCTCCGAAGAAGCATGGCAACATCCCACTATGAGCAGTGATCAGGAGGTGGCGTTTACCGTCGTCAAAGGCTCACCGACCGAAGACGAGCTGGCAGCAGTGGTGACCGTACTGACGACGCAATTCACCGCACAGCGCTCAGGCGAATCGAGGCCTGCCCGGTCAGGCTGGTCGGCGTACTGGCGATCACTACGCAGCCCCATCCAGCCGGGTCCTCGCGCCTGGCGTATGTCCGGACGGCCGCAATAGTCTCGCTGCCGACCCATGGCTACAGTGTTGCTACCAAATCTCCCGTCTGTCTTGACCCCGGGCGCTGCTTCTCGGCAGCTGGCAGAAAGGCCCAATGGTGAGTGCTGTAGACGACATACTGGCCGAAGTTCCGATGGATCAGCTTGCCGCGCAACTCGGAGTTGATCAGGCCACCGCTGAACAGATGACGCGCCAGGCAATCCCCGCGCTGTTGGGCGGAATGCAGGCCAACACCGAGGATCCTGGCGGTGCCAGGTCGTTGGCTGGAGCCCTCGACCAACACCCGAGCGACCTGATCGATGGCGGAGTCGATCTCAACCAGGTGGATGCCGATGACGGTGAGAAGATCGTCGGCAACATCTTCGGCCCGAATCAAGATCAAGTGGCGCAGACTCTCGGCGGCGGCCTCGGTGGTGCTCAGACGGGCGATCTGATCAAGAAGCTGCTGCCGATACTGGCACCTATCGTGCTCTCCTACCTGTCCAAGCGCTTCCTGGGTCAGAACCAATCCAGGGGCGGCCAGAATCCGCTTGACTCGATCTTGAGTGGCGGCGCCAGCGGGTCAAGCAACCCGCTCAATGACATGCTGAACTCAATGCTCGGAGGTGGCGCAGCGGGCAGAGCTTCCGGACAACCGGCTGGCGGCTCAATCCTCGACATGCTGGGTGGCCTCCTCGGGGCCGGTCGCCGCTGAATCTCTGACCGTGGCTAGATGTCGCGCCATATTGCAGACTTGCGGATCTCGAATTCAGCGGCACTGATCATGCCGCTGTCACGCAGCGCGCGAAGTTCGGCCAGCACCTGCAGTGGATCGCGGTCTGGCCGCACTTCGCCGCGGATCGCCTCCTGGGCATCATCGGCGAGCATTTCACCCTGAGTACCGAGGATCTGGTCGATGGTGAGGGTGCCGTCTGCGGTAATGACACGGACAGTGCCGGAGACCTTGCGCGTGGAGCCCTCGATGGTCAGGACCTCGTGCAGCGGCACGCTGAAGGCCGCGGGCCCGGTGCTGCGGCGGGAGCGGAAGAGGACGCGTTCGCTGGTCAACACCAGCAAACCCATGTCCCCGGCGTAGCGGCCGTCCATCATCCTCAGCACTGTCTCGGAGTCGGTGAGCGAGGACTCCAGCCGCACCACGTGGACATCGGAGCGCTGGTCAGAGGCCATTGCAGCCGCCGCGGCCAGCAGGTCAGGGCGCAGGTTGTACCGGGCTAGGCGCTCGTGCACGCTAGGGGGCCGTAACCATCGGAACCATGACATCGCCGCACCCTCGCCGTCGGATGATCATCGATGATGACATCCGAGCCGCCACGACACCAAGTGGCAACTGCATCGGCCGTGCAAAACCCGCTGCTTGATGGTTGCCCTCGGCTCCCGAGGCACGGTTGCTGATCCCCGGTCACAGGTGGCGCCGACGGAGCAGGATCAGCACCTTCTACGCTGTGCCCATGTCTCTGCGCTCTGGGGTTGGACCAGTTCCGGACGAGCAGTCCAGGCCGAGCATCCGCGAGGTCGATGTCATCGCGGATCGCTACGTCGATGAGTGCGTCACCCGCTATCCCGAGATCGCAACATTCCTTGGGATTCCCGATCATGACGACACCTGGGGCGACTACTCGCCCGGCGGTCTTGCTGACCGGGTCGCGCACATCCGCAGCACCATCGCAGCGCTGCACGCCGCCCCGCCCTGCGACGAGCGTGAGAACACTGCGAAGGAAGCCATGCTGGAGCGGCTTGGCCTAGAGGTGGAGTTGTACGACGCCCACATCACGGCCTCCCGGGTGAGCGTGATCGGCGGCCAAGCACAAGAAATCCGGTCCATCTTCGACTTGATGCCGACCGACTCCGAGGATGCCTGGCACAACATAGCCGCCCGGCTTCGCTCAGTCCATCAGCCGCTCGATCAGGTCCGCGAAACCTTGAGCGCTGAGGCTCGCGAGGGAAACATCTCAGCGGTCCGGCAGATCAACGCGACGATTGAGCAGATCCGGTCCTGGACCGGTGAGACGGGCGATGACGATTTCTTTGCGGGGTTGATCGCCCGGGCTCCGGAGCACGATGCACAGTTGCTATCCGATCTCAGCGGTGCCGCCGACGAGGCGCGACAAGCGTTTTCCGCCTTCGCAGACTGGCTCGGCACCTCATTGGCACCCCTTGCACCGAGTCTGGATGCGGTCGGCGAGGAGAGGTACGCGCTGGACTCACGTTATTTCCTCGGGGCGGTCATCGACCTCGAAGAGGCCTATCAGTGGGGATTCGAGGAATTGCATCGAATCCAGGAAGCCCAACGCGCCATCGCGAGAGACCTGGTGGCTGAGCCGGACATCAAGGCGGCGTACGCGGCGCTTGATGCGGACCCGGCCCGCCGCATCGAGGGTGCCGAGGCATTCCGCACCTGGATGCAAAACCTTGCTGACGAAGCCGTGGCCAACCTGGCGGGCAAGCACTTCGACATCCCGGATCCCATCAAGAGAATCGAATGTTGTATCGCTCCGACTCACGACGGTTCCATCTACTACACCGACCCAGCCGAGGACTTCTCCCGACCAGGGCAGATGTGGTGGGCGGTGCCGGAGGGGATCGACACCTTCTCCACCTGGAAGGAAGTCACGACCGTCTACCACGAGGGCGTACCCGGTCATCACCTGCAGGTCGCGCAGAATGCGTACCGGTCGGAGCTGCTGAATCGGTGGCAGCGCAAGCTCTTCTTCTGCTCGGGCCATGGCGAGGGCTGGGCCCTTTACGCCGAACGGCTGATGGATGACCTTGGATACCTGGAGCCCGGCGACCGGATGGGAATGCTGGATGCCCAAGCCTTCCGTACCATCCGGGTGATCATCGACATCGGCATGCATCTGCAGCTGCAGATTCCCAAGATCAATGCGTGGCGCTTCAGGCCTGGAGAACGTTGGACTCCAGCCGCCGGGTTCGAGTTCATGAAGGACAACTGCTCGGCCGACGAGCCGACACTGCGGTTCGAACTCAACCGGTATCTCGGCTGGCCGGGCCAGGCGCCGTCCTACAAGGTCGGTGAGCGGATCTGGTTGGAGGCTCGCGAGGACGCCCGCCGGCGCAGCGGCGCCGACTTCGACCTCAGCAAGTTCCACTCCGATGCCTTGAATCTTGGGCCGATGGGACTAGACCCGCTCCGTGCCGCCCTTGCTCGGATTTGACCACTGATGGCTTCGCCGGTCCGGCTCGTTCTGGCGTCGGCATCCGATGCCCGGCTCAGGACGCTGCGCAATGCAGGGTTGGATCCTGAGGTCATCGTCTCGGGGGTTGACGAAGACACAGAGCCTGTCGACGGAGTGCCCGAGCTCACCATGCGACTCGCCAGGCTCAAGGCGGAGGCCGTCAGTGCCCGAATTGATCATGGATCCCAGGCGACGTTGGTGATTGGCTGCGATTCGCTTCTGGAGCTCGACGGTGTGCCCTACGGCAAGCCCAGAACGCCGACTGAGGCCGTGCGACGCTGGCAACGGCTGCGCGGGCGCGCCGGCCAGTTGCACACCGGTCACCACGTGATCATGCAGCGCGGTGCGGATACCACCCTTCGCACCGCTGTGGCGTCCACAATGGTGTACTTCGCCGAGATCACTGATCACGAGATCGAGGCCTATGTCGCCAGCCTGGAGCCTCTGCAGGTCGCAGGCGGCTTCACCATCGATGGTCTGGGCGGGCCATTTGTCACCGGAATCGAGGGTGATCACCACAACGTAGTTGGGCTCAGCCTGCCGCTGCTCCGCACCATGCTGAACGAGCTCGGCATCTCGTGGCCGAGCCTGTGGCAAGTTTGATGGCTCGGCTCGCTTTCAGCTCGCTCCGCGCGGAGCGTGCTTTGTAGCCGCCTATCCGCACGGTCATTGCTGAAGGGTTGCTGAAGGACCGGCACCGTTCGCCTGGGCCAACACTGAATCGGTAACCGTGAAGAGCAACGACGGCTTCGTCGAGAGCTACCTGCTGAGCGACGACACGACGATGCGCGAGGACAGGGATGACGCAGCGCTGTTGACATCGACGCCTCGGACCGGGTCCTGGTGGTTGCCACGAAAGACGGCTCGACTCTGAACGCTCGCCGGGTGGTCGTAGCTGACAACTGATCCGGGCTTCAGTTACAGACCCGCTACGGTAAGCACGATCAAGATCAAATTCAGTGCCGTGACAATGCCGATCACCAACCAGGTGACACCAATGGTGGCTCGTCTGGTGGGCACCAGGTGCATCAGATCCGGATCTGAGGCGATTCGAACCAGCGGAACCAGCGCAAAGGGAATCCCGAACGATCAGCACTCGGCGCCAGAGAATCGGTATTCGCCGGTGCAACAGGCCGTCCATGATCACAGCGCCGGCGTAGCCGCCTACCGAGGTGGAAGCCAGGCCCGAGGCGAGCAGGGCCAACGCAAACAGCCCGGCGATCAGGGGGCCCAACTCAGCTCCGAGGGCGCTATGGGCGGCCTGCAATCCCTCCACATTCAGACCGCTCAGCGTGCTCGCAGCGAGCAACAGCATGCCAACGTTGACGGTTCCCGCCACTAGCATCGCCAGACCGACGTCCAGCCGGATGGTCTTGAGCATCGGTACGGCGCAGTCGGGGTCGGCACGTCCGTGCCGGTCACGGATCAAGGCGGAATGCAGGTAGATGGCGTGCGGCATGACCGTTGCGCCGAGCATGCCGACTGCGAGGACTGCACTCTCGGTGCCGCTGAGTGCCGGCACCAGCCCAGCAAGAGCCTGGCCGGGGTCCGGGGGTGAGGCGACCAGGCCCGCGAGAAAACCGACGGTAACCACGGCCAGCATGCCGGTGATGACTCGCTCGAAAGTCTGCTGGCTCCTGGTGTTCTGCAAGAACAGCAATCCGGTCGACACCACGGTGGTGATGAGCGCCCCGGTCACCAGCGGCAGCCCGAAGAGCAAGTTGAGCGCGACCGCGCCACCCACAATCTCTGCCAGATCGGTTGCCATGGCAACCAGCTCAGCCTGGATCCAGTAACAGATCCGCGGCAACGTGGAATTGCGGCGAGCCACGAGCGCCGGCAATGTCTCCCCGGTCAGCCAACCCACCTTGGCCGACAGATACTGCACCAGACCAGCCATCAGGGTTGCCCCGACGCCGGGATCGACGTACGCAACGGCTGCGACGAAGGCCGGACCCAGCAGCCGGGTGCGCTGCAGCAGCGCCTCTCTCTGCAACAACGTCAACTCATGTGTCCTGACCTGATTGCCGACCCTGCCCCGAGGAGGCTATCGGCGACACCCTCAGGGCTGGAACCCAACGGTGTCACAAGGGCCGCAGCAAGACCGCGGACGCCCGGTCATCGCCGGTAAAGCTGCCGCTCCATCCGTGACCGGTGAAGGTCATGGTGTTCGCCGCCGGACTGTCCGCGGTGATCATGAAACCGGCCTCCGGCAGCGCGCGGCGGAGGTAGGAACTCAGCTCCGCCGGCGACGGAGACGAAACGACAGCCGTGACATTGTTGGGCTGATCGACCTTCGCCCTGAGCGCGGCGGTACGCGGCAGTGAGAACTGTCGAACCGGTCCGTTGAGGTAGCCAAGTGCGGCGAGGGTGATTCCGTCGGGGGGTATCGATGGCGGTCGAGCAGCTGAGACAGCCGGCGATGGCAGGTTGGAATCGCTCGAACTGCCGTTACTGCATCCCGCAAGCAGGCAACCAAGAAGCGCCACGACGACTGTCAGCATGTGGCACCAGGTCTGCTGCTCGTGCATCGCGCATGGGATCCGCCGCCGTCGTCTCTCGCAGAGGAAAGAACGGCTCGCCCCGTGTCCATGGCTCGCTCCGCTCGGAGAGGTTGGCGCTCCGGCGCCAGCGTGCCCCCGCGCGGCGGCGCGCAATTCCCCACGCTCGCAGCAAGTCCCGATCCGCACGCGCTCCAAGGTAATGTGCTCCGGCTCACGGTCGCCGCAGCTGGAGGAAGGGGATCGCTAATGTAGCGTCTTGATGTCTAAAACCACGGAGGTTGCTGTTCGCCGCAGCCGAGTCCCGGCAACCGTCCGCGCTGTGCGACCCCGCCAGTGGGTCAAGAACCTCCTCGTGCTGGCCGCTCCGTTGGCCGCTGGGCGACTCCTCGAGCCAGCTGTGATCAAAGGCACTGCGCTGGCCTTCGTCGCGTTCTGCCTGATCAGCGCAGCCGTCTACCTCGTCAACGATGTACGCGACGTCGCCGAGGACCGGCAACATCCCACAAAGCGCTTCCGGCCGATCGCTGCCGGCGAACTGAAACCTGCCACCGCCCTGGTGTTGGCAGCTGTGCTGGGAGCGTGCGGGCTGGCCCTCGGTTTCGTCGTCTCCACGCCGTTGGGGATCACCATGGTGGTCTATGTGGCTCTGCAGCTGCTGTACTCCGCGTACCTCAAACATCTTCCGGTAGTGGACTTGGCGATGGTGGCCAGCGCCTTCCTGTTGCGGGCGATCGCCGGAGGTGTCGCTACCGGCATCCCGCTGAGTCAGTGGTTCTTGCTGGTTGCTGCTTTTGGTTCGTTCTTCATGGTTGCCGGCAAACGGTATTCGGAGATGAAGGCGCTGGGTGGCGAGGCCGGTACCCGGCGCTCGCTGACCCGATACTCCGAGTCGTACCTCCGCTTCGCCTGGATGATGGCCGCGGTGATGGTACTCATCTCCTACAGCCTGTGGGCGTTCGAGAATCGCGGCAACGGAGCGCTCGGCGTCCCCTGGACCGCAATTTCGATTGCCCCCTTCACCCTGGCGCTGCTCCAGTACGCTCTCGAGGTCGACGCCGGCACCGCGGACGAGCCGGAGGAGGTCGTCCTGAATGATCGTGTGCTGCAAGGACTCGGCGTGGTGTGGGTCGCAGTGATCTCCGCGGCGGTCTTCTTCTAAACGAAAGAGCAGGTTGGCCAATGAGCGACGAAGCCGTGCCGGCGATCAAGCCCTCCTTGCCCGAGGAGCAGCCGATGATTCCGCAGCCGCTGGTGGAGTTGCACGGCTGGGGTCGAGCAGCCGGAACGATGTCGCATCTGGCACAGATCGACTCGGTGGCCGACGCCGTGTCCGCGCTACGCAAGTCCGACAGCCGCGGGGTGGTGCCGAGGGGCCTCGGCCGCAGCTACGGCGACGCAGCCCAGAATGCCGGCGGCACTGCGCTGGATCTCACCAAGATGAACCGCATCCTCTCCTTGGACGCGTCGGGCGATCCGGCGACTGTGACGGTCCAGGCCGGGGTCAGCCTTGATTCGTTGATGCGCGCGCTGCTGCCCTTCGGGCTCTGGGTTCCGGTACTTCCTGGCACCCGACAGGTGACCGTCGGCGGCGCTATCGCCGCAGATGTGCACGGAAAGAATCATCACACCCAAGGCAGCTTCGGAAATCATGTGCGCGCCTTGGACCTGCTGATGGCAGACGGGGAAATGCGCACGCTGACCCCGGACGGCGACACCAGCACACTGTTCTGGGCAACAGTCGGCGGAATGGGTCTGACTGGCGCGATCCTGCGCGCCACCGTGGCACTCCAGCCCACTGAAACCGCCTACTTCACCGTCGACACCCATCGAGCCGCGAATATCGACGACCTGATGCAGCAAATGTCACAAGGGGATGAGAACTACACCTACTCCGTTGCATGGTTCGATGCCGTGACCAGGGGCCGCCACATGGGTCGAGGGGTGCTCACTCGTGGGAACAAAGCCCAGCTCGCGGCGCTGCCGACCAAACTGAGGCGCGATCCTTTGAAGTTCGTGGCGCCGTCGCTGGGAACTCTCCCGGAGATCTTTCCCAACCGAATGATCAACAAGGCAACGGCAAAAGCGTTTAGCACTGCGTGGTATCTCAAAGCACCGAAGGATCGCGTCGGTGAGCTGCAGAACATTACGCAGTTCTTTCATCCGTTGGACATGGTGGCCGAGTGGAACCGGGTCTACGGACCCAATGGGTTTCTGCAATATCAGTTCGTGGTGCCGTTCGAGGCCGCGGAGGTGTTTCGGCGCTGCCTGGAGATGATCGTCAGTTCCGGCCACCTGTCGTGTCTCAATGTGCTCAAGCGGTTCGGTCCCGGCAATCCCTCGCCACTGTCATTTCCGATGCCAGGGTGGACCTTGACTGTTGACTTGCCCATCGAGCACGGGCTGGACAAATTGTGCGACGCCCTTGACAACGAAGTCGTTGGGGCTGGTGGCCGGGTCTACCTTGCCAAGGACTCCCGACTCAGCGCCGCGATGTTCCGTCGGATGTATCCGCGATTGGACGACTTTCTGGAGGTGCGCCGCGAAGTGGATCCGACCGGGATCTTCAACTCCGATCTTGCTCGCCGGCTCGAGCTGAGCAAGCCGACGACCGGAGGTACGACATGATCAATGCGTTAGGCGAACCGCAGTCGTTGCTGCTGCTCGGCGGCACCTCAGACATCGCCTTGGCCATAGCCCGACGTTATGCTCGCCCGGGGCTGCGCGTGGCGCTCGCCGCGCGGCCGAGTGAACGTCGGAGCGCTGCCGCGACCGAGCTCGCCGACCTCGGCTGCGAGGTCACTGAAGTCGATCTTGAGGCTCGTGATCATGCATCCCACGCTACGACCGTCGAGCAGGCTTTCGCCGGCGGCGACATCGACATCGCTGTAATCGCCTTCGGCCTGCTCGGTGACCCGGAGCAGGCATGGCACGACCCCGACCTGGCCCTCGAGCTTGCCGAGGTCAACTACACCGCGCCGGTACACCTCGGGGTGCTGCTGGGTCAGCGCATGCTGGCCCAGGCGCACGGCTGGATTGTGGCGCTGTCCAGCGTGGCGGGTGAGCGGGTACGCCGCTCGAACTTCGTTTACGGCTCAACAAAGGCCGGCCTCGACGGCTTCTTCCTAGGTCTGGGTGAAGCGCTACGCGAGTACGGCGCGCGCGTGCTTGTCGTCCGGCCAGGTTTCGTCAAATCGAAGATGACCTCAGGGCTCGAAGAAGTACCCCTTGCGGTGACGCCGGACCAGGTAGCAGAGGCGGTCACCGACGCCATCAAAAGCAAACGGGAGCTCATCTGGGTGCCCGGACCACTGCGCGTCGTGATGTCGGGCCTGCGACACGTACCGCGACCACTCTTTCGCAAATTACCGATTTAGCGACCGTGTCGGCACTTGGATGCTGAGGCGTACTCGTATCGCGAGCTGCGTCTGTTGGAAACGCACGTGCTTTGCTGAGCCTTATACCGGCGGTATGCCGTGCCGCCGGGTGGAGAAGTGACGGTCCTTGGTAGCGGCTGCGGCGAAGCGGGCGACCAATTCGCGGCGTACCTCGCGCGGCTCCACGATCGCATCGACGACCAGCTCGCTGGCCAGCCGCAGGATGTCGATGTCGATCTCGTAATCCTTCCGCAGCCGCTCGACGTAGCTGATCCGCTCAGCCTCGTCCTTGATCTCGGCGATCTTGTTCGCATAAACAGCATTGATCGCCGCCTCAGGACCCATCACAGCGATCTTGGCGGTCGGCAAGGCCAAGCAGGCATCGGGGCCGAACCCCGGGCCAGCCATGGCATAAAGTCCAGCGCCGTAGGCCTTCCGGATGATCAACGAGACAGTCGGCACGGTGGCCTCCGCTACTGCGGTGATCATCTTCGCACCGTGCCGGATGATCCCTTGCCGCTCCACAGCGCTGCCGATCATGAATCCGGGCACGTCTGCCAAGTACAGCAGGGGGATGCTGAACGCGTCGCAGTGCCAGATGAAGCGCGCGCCCTTATCGGCGGAGTCGACGAACAGTACTCCGCCCTTGACGGCCGGCTGGTTGGCCACGATGCCGATCACTTCCCCCTCCAGCAGCGCGAAGCCCGTCACCAGCTCAGGAGCAAACAGCGGCTTGATCTCAAAAAAGGAACCTTCGTCCACGATCGCTTCGACGATCCTGCGGATGTCGTAGCCAGCAGACTCCTGTGACGGTACAAGATCATCGGCGAAGTCTCGGGCCGGATCCAGCGGGTCGTAGGCCGGCAGCGGGCTGCGCCAGTTCAGCGGCAGGTAAGAGAAATAGTGCTGGGCCTGCTCGATCGCCTCGGTATCGTCGGCGGCCAACTGGTCCCCGCATCCGGAGATCGTTGCGTGCATCCGGGCGCCGCCCATCTCCTCGAGTGTGACTTTCTCCCCCACCACCATCTCGGCCATCCGCGGCGACCCCAGGTACATCGAGGCATTCGCCTCGACCATGATCACGACGTCGCAGAAAGACGGAATGTAGGCTCCGCCGGCTGCGCTCGGGCCGAAGAGGCAGCAGATCTGGGGAACCTTGCCGGACAATGCGACCTGGTTGTGGAAGATCCGGCCCGCACCCCTTCGGCCAGGAAACAGGGCAACCTGATCGGTGATCCGCGCACCTGCCGAATCGATGAACCAGAAGATCGGTAGCTCGTCTCGCAGCGCCACCTCGGTCATCCGGATGATCTTCTCTACCGTCCGGGCGCCCCAGGAGCCGGCCTTGACGCCTGGATCATTGGCGACCACCAGGGCCGGCCGCCCTTGAACCAGACCACGGCCGGTGACGACGCCGTCGGCCGGCAGGTCGTCGGCCAGTGCGTTGCCGAGCTGGCCGTCCTCAACAAAGGTGCAGTCGTCGAACAGCAGATCGATCCGCTCACGCACGAAGAGCTTGTTCGCGCTGGCCAGCTTGGCCTCCGCCCGTTCCGTCGGAGCCAGCGTACGGTCACGCGCGGCGCTGATTCGATCCATGATCGACTACTCCACCGGAAGTCCGAGCTGCCGAGCGATCAGTAGCCGCTGTACCTCGGAGGTGCCTTCGCCGATCTCAAGAACCTTCGCATCCCGATAGAAACGTGCCACCGGATACTCCTCCATGAACCCGTAGCCGCCGAAGATCTGAGTAGCGACCCGCGCTGCGCTGACCGCGGACTCTGTGGCATAAAGCTTGGCGATCGCAGCGGCCCGATGGAAATCCCGTGCACTGGCACCCTGATCGCGCATAGCGGCAGCTGCGTATACCAGCTGATGGGCTGCCGCGGCCATCACGTCAAGATCAGCAATCTGGAAGGCGACACCCTGCTTGCTGCCAATCGGAACTCCGAACGTGGTGCGCTGCTTCGCGTATTCGGTCGACAGTTCGAGACAAGCTCGGATGCATCCCAATGCCAGCGCGGCAATCGCGACGCGCCCGCCATCCAGGATCGACAAGAATTCGTGATAGCCCTCTCCCCGCTCGCCCAGTAGATGATCTTCGGGCACAGAGACGTCAGTGAAGGTAAGCGGATGGGTGTCTGAGGCGTGCCAGCCGAGCTTCAGATAGCTGGAACCGACCACGAAACCGGGTGTGCCGGTAGGCACGACGATGGCCGATATCTCGGGTCTGCCATCCTCGCGGGTGCCGGTACGGGCTGTGATCGTGCAGAGAGAAGTGATGTCAGTGCCGGAATTGGTAATGAACTGCTTGCTGCCGTTGATCACCCATTCATGATCACGCAGGATGGCGCGGGTCCGGATGGCGCCGGCGTCCGAGCCAGCTTCTGGCTCGGTGAGACCGAAGGCGGCGAGCGCGCGGCCGGCAAGCAGATCAGGCAACCACCGCGCCTTCTGCTCCGGCGTGCCGAAGTGAGCGATCGGATTGATGCCCAGCCCTACAGCAGCCTCCAGCGTGATTCCGAGCGACTGGTCCACCTTGCCGATCTCTTCGATCGCAATGCACAGGCTGGTGAAGTCACCTGCCCCGCCGTACTCCTCCGGTCCTCCGAGTCCAAAGAGGCCGAGATCACCCATGAGCTTGATTGCTTCCAGCGGTGCCTCGTGGGCGGCGTTCCAGCGCTCGACATGGGGCGCCAGATCGCGTGCAGCGAAATCAGCAACCGCGGCCCGGAAGTCGTTGTGCTCCTCGCCGAGGGAGAACGTACCGGTCATCAGGCTCTTCCCGTCGTCGCTGACCTTGTCAGCATAGCTTGACGCTTACGTAAACGTCATGTCTAGACTTCGGTGGGAAGGAAGGCGCGCACGATGAGTGAACGAACGTGGAGCATTGGGGAGCTCGCCGAGGAGTTCGACACGACTCTGCGGACCATCCGGTTCTATGAGGACCGCGGACTCCTCGCGCCCGAGCGACAGGGCACCACTCGGGTCTTCCATGCTCGGGATCGGGTACGGCTGCAACTCATCCTGCGCGGCAAGCGGCTCGGGTTCACCCTCGACGAGATCGCCCACGTGATCAACATGTACGACGAAACGCCAGGCGAGCGCGGCCAGCTAGCATTCCTGATCGCCGATATCGGCAAGCGCCGGGAAGCGCTCTTGGCAAAACGCCGGGATGTGAATGAGGCGCTCGCGGAGCTAGATGATCTTGAGGAGCGCTGCCGGGCCGACCTGGATCGCCTCAGCGATTCCCGGTGATGAGGAGCTGAACCGGCAAACGGGTTACTCCAAGGCGAGGGAAGCCGCGGCGTCTTGCTGGCCGGTGACGTCCCAGAGATGGTGGATCACATCGTGCAAGAAGTACTGGATGAAGGTCAGGACCGTGAATTCCGCACCGTCGGACCTGAACCCACGTCGTGAGTATTGATCGGGCGTGAGCGAGCGGATCCGGGCAACGAAAACTTGCGCAGCAGCCTCGAGCTCGTCGGCAACCACCTCGGGGTCCTGCTCGCTGTACCGTTCCGCGATGGCTGTCTCATCCTGGTCCCAGCTGGCGAAAGTCGGTGTGTCCTCGCTGAGCAGCTGAGCAAGGCGGGCATCGAAAAGCCGGTAGACGTCGCGAACATGGGCGCCGTATTCCAGAGGCGACCAGACGTCGGGCTGCGGGCGCGCTGACACCGCCGGGCTCGAGCGCAGGATCTGAACCCACTCTTCGGCGGCGACGAAGGCACGCTCGGCAAATTGTGCGGGATCGATCTCGCCAGCCGACAGACCACATTGGTCACACCGTCGCCTCAGCGTCCAGGTCCAGTCTTTGGTGTCCGGTGGAGGTTGCACGGCTAAAGCCTAGTGCGCCTCCCCCTCACTATCCGGGCCCTTGTCAAGCCCATCCAATGTCCACAAGCCAGCGGCGTCGACTGTGGAGAAGTTGATCATTTCGGTGCATGACTAAGGCCATCTTGTGGACAGCCCGGTGGACAACAAAATTGCTGGATTTTCTTTTCTGGATTGGGTTGCGGGGCGCCTGACAAGGCTGTAGAAATCTCTTACGCACTTCCGCAAGGAAGGGCGCGACTGGGACAGAACCGAGAATTCGCACGGTGAGGCAACTCGCCGCAGCGGCCGGTGACGGGTTGCTGGGATTCGTCGGGTCGCCTGGTCAGCTGGAGACGTCGCTTAACTCCGGCTAACTAGTGGGCCCCTGCAACTCATACTTGGAGGGGCCCACGCTATTTATCTGAGCCCGCTGCTCGCGCTCTGTTCGATGGCTCGCTCCGCTCGCGGCGGATCGCGCCGCGAAGTCGCCTACTTCGTCGTCGCTCCCCGACGAAAGGCGTGTCGGCTCGTTCCTCCTCAGCACGGCGACGCGCGATCCGATTTGGGTCCTCGCACCTCCTCACCACCGAAGAGCCGCGATTCTCGACGCTCGCAGCCCACAGGCCACGGCGCTCACTGGAGGAATTCGCTTTCTCCCCGTGGCACGCTCAATGTCGACACGGCGTGAATCCGCGCTGCGTGAGACGGCATTAGAGTGGCAAGAGGCGGTTTGGACGGGGAGGACGCGTGAGAATCAGCAAGGTGCTTGTCGCCAACCGGGGCGAGATCGCCGTACGCGTGATCCGGGCGGCCGCAGACGCAGGACTGGCCAGTGTCGCCATCTACGCCGAACCGGACTCCGAGTCGCTGTTCGTCTCGCTCGCGGACGAGGCGTACGCGCTGGGCGGCGCCACACCGGCAGAGACGTATCTAGACGTCACCAAGATCATCGACATCGCGGCTCGCAGCGGTGCTGACGCGATTCACCCTGGGTACGGCTTTCTAGCCGAGAACGCCTCATTCGCTGAGGCTGTCATCGCGGCCGGGCTGATCTGGATCGGTCCGCCGCCCGCAGCCATAGACGCTCTGGGCGATAAGGTCCAGGCCCGACACATCGCACAAAAGGTCGGCGCTCCGCTGGTCCCCGGTACCTCGGACCCAGTCGACAACGCTGATGAGGTCATCGGCTTCGCGACCGAGCACGGGTTGCCCATTGCGATCAAGGCCGCCTTCGGCGGCGGCGGCAGAGGCCTGAAGGTCGCCCGCCAGATGGAGGAGATCCCCGAGCTCTTCGACTCCGCGACACGTGAGGCAGTCACCGCCTTCGGGCGCGGTGAATGCTTCGTCGAGCGCTATCTCGACAAGCCGCGCCATGTTGAGACCCAGTGCCTGGCCGACAGCCATGGCAACGTCGTAGTCGTCTCGACCCGAGACTGCTCCCTCCAGCGCCGCCACCAGAAGTTGGTGGAGGAGGCGCCGGCTCCCTTCCTCTCCACCGAACAGATGGAACGCCTCTATACCTCATCCAAGGCGATCCTCGCCGAGGCCGGCTACCTGGGAGCCGGCACTTGTGAGTTTCTGGTTGGGCAAGACGGGACCATCTCCTTCCTCGAGGTCAACACTCGGCTCCAAGTCGAACACCCGGTGTCGGAGGAAGTCACCGGACTCGATCTCGTCCGGGAAATGTTTCGCATCGCCGAGGGGGAACCGCTGGGATACGAAGACCCATCCGTGACCGGCCACTCCATCGAGTTCCGGATCAACGCCGAGGACGCAGGCCGGAACTTCATGCCTGCACCGGGAACACTGACCGCTTGGCGACCGCCGTCAGGACCGGGTGTCCGGGTCGATGAGGGCTACGTCACTGGGATGACCGTTCCTGGCAGCTTCGACTCACTCATCGCCAAGATCATCATCACCGGTGCGGATCGCCAGCAGGCACTGGAGCGATCACGCCGGGCACTGAAAGAACTCGTGATCGAGGGTATGCCGACGGTTGTCCCATTCCATCAGGCTGTCCTGGAGGACCCGGCCTATACCGCTGAGGATGGGCACTTCGGCGTACACACCCGCTGGATCGAGACCGAGTTCAGTGGGCAGATTGCACCGTACGCAGGTGTGCTCGGCGAGGCTCCCGAGCTACTCCCGCGCTACAAGGTCGTCGTCGAGGTCAATGGCAAGCGGTTGGAGGTGCTGGTACCCGCGGGCCTGGGAGCCGCCAACGGGTCCACCACCGCTGCCCGGTCGAAGAAGCCCGTCAAACGCCAAAGCGGAGCGGCGACGAAGACGCCCTCTGGCAATGCGCTCACCTCGCCCATGCAGGGCACCATCGTGAAGGTGGCGGTCGCTGATGGTGACATCGTCGAGGCTGGCGACCTGGTCGTGGTCCTCGAGGCGATGAAGATGGAGCAGCCACTGACAGCACACCGGAGCGGCATGGTGAAGAACCTCAATGCCCAGGTAGGTGCAACGGTGACCAGCGGCTCTCCGCTCTGCGAAATCATCGACTCTTGAGGGTCGACAGTCGGTACCGGCGACCGGTTGTACCCTTGCCTCCGAAGAGCCCCCTGGCGGTCTAAAAGGTCAGTAAGAAGACGCCGCGACAAGGGGAAACCGCAGGAGGCGAAGGCACACTGTGACCCATGGCTGAACTCTTGGTGTTGCTGATTGTGGTGGCACTGATCGTGGGCGGTGTCGCCCTCTACCGCAGGTATGCGATCCAGCAGCGCCAGGCTGCGGAGCAAGCGGCACTGGAAACCCAACTCTCCACATCCAAGCGGGCAGCTGACGAAGATGTCACCAAGTTTGGCGAGGAACTGCAGCGGCTGGACTCCGATGTCGCCGGGCATCCACTCGACGAGGCGATGCAACAGGACTACCAGCGCGCTTTGGACGCTTACGACAACGCGAAGATGTCGCTGGACGCGGTTACCAGACCAGAGGAAATCCGGCACGTCACCGAGATCTTGGAGGATGGGCGATACGCCGTCGCATGTGTCAAGGCACGAGTCGCGGGTGAGCCGCTGCCTGCCAAACGTCCACCCTGTTTCTTCAATCCCGCGCACGGCCCCTCTTCCCAAGACGTCACCTGGGCACCTCCCGGAGGCGTCGCGCGCTCGGTGCCAGCGTGTCCTGCTGACGCGGAACGGGTACTTGCCGGAGCCGATCCCTACATTCGCACTGTCCAGGTCGGCGCCCAGCGCGTTCCTTACTGGGAAGGCGGTCCCGCGTACGCGCCGTGGGCGCAGGGTTACTACAGCCGCTGGAGCGGCAGTGACATGCTCTCCGGCATGTTGATCGGCGGCCTGCTGTTCGGTGGCATGGGCAACATGTTCTCCGGCGTCGGCGAGG
The DNA here is from genome assembly GCA_021323255.1 of Propionibacteriaceae bacterium. Classification (GTDB taxonomy): domain Bacteria; phylum Actinomycetota; class Actinomycetes; order Propionibacteriales; family Propionibacteriaceae; genus Microlunatus. The sequence continues at coordinate 43,686 of JAJTCL010000002.1, forward strand.
GCATGGGTGACCTCATGGGTGGGATCGGCGAGGGCGCGAGCGATATCGGAGGCGGTATCGGCGACATGTTCGGAGACATGTTCGAGTAGGGCTAACCGAGCAGGGTCGACCGAAGCTCAGTGAGCGTTTCCGAACACCCGCGATCGATCTTCACGTTCGCGAGCTCGTCGCCGCGGGTCGCTCCTCGATTGATGATCATCACCAGCCGTTGCTGCTTCGCGTTGTGCCGGACGAAACGCAAGCCGGACATCACTGTCAGCGAGGAGCCCAAGACCACCAGGACCTCGCCACGCTCCAGGAGCGCGTACGCCGCCTCGACTCGCGGCTTCGGAACCGACTCGCCGAAGAACACCACGTCGGGCTTGAGCGGTCCACCGCAGTGCGCGCAGCCGACCAGCCTGAACTGCCGCCAATCCTGGACAACCGCATCGCCGTCCGGCCGCAGTTCGGCGTGCTCCAGTGTGTGCCGCTCGCCGAGTTTCGGATTCGCGGCCTGCAACCGGCGCTGCAGCTCGCTGCGCTCCGAGCGATCCCCGCAGTCCAGACAGACCACGCTGGCGATATCGCCATGGAGGTTGATCACCCGGCTACTGCCGGCGGCTGAATGCAGCCCGTCCACGTTTTGCGTGATCACTCCGGTCAGTCCGACGGCTTCCAGGTCGGCCAGGGCACGATGTCCGGGATTCGGTGCCGCGCGGCCGATGCGGCGCCAGCCCAGGTAGGAACGGGCCCAGTAGCGACGCTGGGCATCGGCAGAGCCGAGGAACTCGTTGTATTGCATCGGCGTGGCACGTATCGAGGTCGGTCCGCGATAATCCGGGATCCCGGAGTCGGTCGATATGCCCGCACCAGTGAGGGCGACCCAGCTGCGGCCGCGGAGCAGTTCTGCGGCCGCGGTAACGGCGGCCGGCGCTGCCACTGTCACGCAAGAACCGTACCGTGCAAGATCAAGATGCGGGAATCCTCGATTCGGCTGACTCAGTTGCGGGCAGTACCGGCTCAGCTGATCGTGCCGGTGCCCTTCAGCCGCCGGGCAGCCTCGGCGATGGAGCCGGTCATCGAGGGATACACGGTGAACGACTCCGCCACTTGATCTACGGTGAGCCGTTGCGCCACAGCAATCGCCACCGGATAGATCAGCTCACTGGCGCGCGGGGCGACTACTACCCCACCGATCACGATGCCGGTCACTTTGCGGCAGATGAGCTTGACGAAGCCGTCACGGCTGGCCTGCATCTTGGCGCGGGCATTGCCCCGAAGCGGCAGAGACACTACACGGGCGGGCACCTCACCGGAGTCGACCTGCTGTTGAGTTACCCCTACCGTGGCGATCTCAGGCGCGGTGAACACGTTCGACGACACTGTCTTGAGGTCGAGGGGAGACACGGCGTCGCCCAACGTATGCCACATGGCGATCCGGCCCTGCATGGCAGCCACTGAGGCGAGCATGAGCACGCCGGTGCAGTCTCCCGCCGCATACACCCCCCGTGCCGAGGTGCGTGACACCCGATCGACCTCGATAAAGCCGCCCCGGTCCAGCTTGACCCCGGCCCCCTCCAGACCGATGGCTGCCGTGTTCGGTATGGACCCAACGGCAAGCAGGCAGTGCGAGCCGACGACAGTCCGCCCATCGGTCAGGGTCACCGTCACCTGGTGGCCGCTGCGCTCGACCGACTGCGCGCGTGATCGCGACAAGACAGTCATGCCGCGCCGGACGAAGACATCCTCGAGCACCTGAGCCGCATCAGCGTCTTCGCCTGGGAGGACGCGGTCTCGCGAGGAGACGAGAACTACCTGGCAGCCGAGTGCGTCGTACGCGCTGGCAAACTCCGCACCAGTGACCCCTGACCCAACAACGATCAGCCGTTCCGGCAACTCGGTCAGCCCGTAGACCTGCGTCCAGGTAAGGATCCGCTCGCCGTCGGGCTTGGCATCAGGGAGTTCGCGGGGGTGTGCTCCCGTTGCGATCAAGATCATGTCGGCGGGAAAGGACTGTTCACCATCTGCGGTCTCGGCGATCACCCGCTCGGGACCATCAAGCCTGCCGCGGCCGGCAACCAAGGTGACGTTCTCGCCGAGCAAGCGCTCTTCGATGTCGCACGATTGCCTTCTGGCGAGATCGAGGACCCGCTGGTTGACCGCTGCCAGGTGGACACTTACACCGGCGTCGACATCTCCTTGATCAAGCGGACCAAACCGCATCCCCAGATCGGCCGACTGGCGGACGTCCGCCATCACTTCGGCTGTGGCGATCAAGGTCTTCGAAGGCACGCAGTCGGTGAGCACCGCCGAGCCACCAAGACCATCACTGTCCACCAGAGTGACCTCGCCACCCAGTTGGCTGGCGACCAACGCTGCCTCGTAACCGCCAGGACCTCCGCCGACAATCACTACTCGGGTCACCTTCGGCATTCTTCCATCTCGCTGACGGCAGCACGGACCAGATAACCTCGCTGCTGTGCTGTACGCGGCGTACGGAAGCAACCTGGATCCAGGTCAAATGGCCGACCGTTGCCCGCATTCACCGCAGCGCGGCACCGGATGGGTTGAGGGCTGGCGCGTCACCTTTGGCGGCGAGGGTTGGGATGGTGCGCTGCCAACGTTGGTCGAGGATCCAGACAATCAGGTCTTTGTCGCCGTGTACGACGTGACGCCCGGTGACGAAAGCACCCTCGACGAATGGGAGAGCGCGGACACCGGGCTGTATCGCAAGGTCCGGGTACGGGTGGCGACGCTCGACGGCGAGGTGGCTGCCTGGGTCTATGTCTTGAATGACTTCGAGGGCGGTATCCCGAGCGCCCGGACCATTGGGATCCTTGCCGATGCGGCCGAGGCGGCCGGCGCTCCCACGGACTATGTCGCGGAGCTGCGCTCGCGTCCCTGCGTCAGCGGCTGGTGAGCTTGCGCAGTTAATGTCGTGCCATGCCCAACGTTGGCCTGCCATCCGATCCGTACGCGCTCGCGAAGCTCGCTGCAGCAGCCATCCTGGAACGCTTCGACATTCCCCAAGTCGATGCTGCTTTCGTGCTGGGATCAGGATGGTCGGCCGCCGCCGATAATCTTGGCGAGTTGATGGGCAGCTGCGAGCTGGCTGAACTGCCGGGCTGTGCACCGCCGACCGTGGTCGGTCACGGCGGGGAGCTTCGGATCGTCTCGACGTCCAGGGGCAAGATCGGGGCGATCTTCACTGGGCGCACCCATCTCTACGAAGGCTTTGGAGTGGACCAGGTAGTGCACGGGGTGCGCTCGGCCATCGCCGCTGGCGCCGCAGTGATCGTCCTGACGAACGGGTGCGGTGGACTCAACCCTCAATGGCCGCCCGGCTCGACCGTGCTGATCCGCGACTTCATCAACTTGACTGGCACCTCACCACTGCTGGGGGCCCGCTTCATCGACATGTCGATGCCGTACTCGGCGCGACTACGTGATCTTGCTCGTTCGGTGGATCCAGACCTGCCAGAGGGCGTGTACGTCCAGTTTCGCGGACCTCAGTTCGAAACTCCGGCCGAGGTACGGATGGCTGGGGTGCTGGGCGGCGACCTGGTCGGCATGTCGACCACACTCGAAACCATCGCAGCCAGCGAGCTCGGCGCAGAGGTACTCGGCATCTCTCTGGTCACGAACCTGGCGGCAGGCATCTCACCCCACCCGCTCAGCCATGAAGAGGTGCTCGAGGCCGGACGAGAAGCTGGGCCGCGGCTAAGGCGGTTGCTCGGGGGAATAGCGGCTGCCTTGTGACATCGACGGCGCCTAGCCTTTCCGACGACCTCGCTCGCGCAATTACCAGCTGGACCGCCCAAGACCCTGATCCGCAGACCCGCAAGCAGGTGGATGATCTGCTGATCGCGGCCGACTCTGGGGACACGCGTGCGATGGCGGAGCTTGTCGACGCATTCGCCTCCCGACTGCAGTTCGGAACGGCTGGGTTGCGCGGCGCACTGGGTCCTGGACCGAATCGAATGAATAGAGTGGTCGTCGGCCAGGCCGCAGCCGGGCTCGCCAGCTACCTTCTTGATCATGGCCTGGCTGGCGGAAACGTGATCATCGGCTTCGATGCTCGGCACAACTCCGCCGTCTTCGCCCGAGACACGGCGGAGATCATGTCCGGTGCTGGCTTCCAGGCCATGATCACGCCAGGGCCATTGCCGACACCCGTTGTGGCATTCGGCGTCCGCCATTTCGGCTGCGTGGCTGGCGTTGTCGTCACCGCATCGCACAATCCGCCTCAGGACAACGGATACAAGGTCTATCTCGGGGATGGCTCGCAGATCGTGCCGCCTGCTGACTTGGAGATCTCCTCGAGGATCGAGGAGGTAACCAAGCACAGCCTGTACGACGTGCCGCGCTCCCAGTCCTACGCAGTTCTCGGAGAGGAGTTGCCGACCGCATACCTGGCTCGGGTCGCTTCCCTGGTACCGCGAAGCGCGCCCCGCGACCTGCGCTGGGTCTACACCCCGCTGCATGGCGTGGGCGGCTCGCTGGTCGAACAAGCGGTCGAGGCCTGCGGGCTACCTGCTGCTCACGTAGTTGTCGAGCAAGCCAGCCCCGATCCGAGATTCCCGACAGTGGCATTTCCCAATCCAGAGGAACCTGGTGCCATCGACCTCGCTCTAGCACAGGCACGCCAGATCAGTGCCGATCTGGTGATCGCCAACGACCCCGACGCCGACCGCTGCGCGATAGCCGTGGTCGTCGACGGGGAGTGGCGGCTGCTGAGTGGCGACGAGCTCGGTGTTCTGCTTGGCGAGGACGCCCTGCGGCGTGGCGTCCGCGGTACCTATGCCTGTTCGATCGTTTCCAGCTCTCTACTCTCGGCTATGGCCGCGACATACCGGCAACCCTTCGTCCACACCCTGACCGGGTTCAAGTGGATCGGGCGGGTGCCCGGGCTGGCGTACGGCTATGAGGAGGCTCTCGGCTATTGCATCGATCCGGAAGCGGTTCCTGACAAGGACGGGATCTCCGCGCTCATCATGGTGCTGACCCTCGCCGCCGGCCTCAAGGCGGAGGGACGGAGCATCGCGGATCGGCTGGACGACATCGCCCACCGCTACGGGGTCTACGAAACCCACCAGATGTCGGTACGTGTCCAGGATCCCAAGATCATCACGGCAGCCATGGCTCGACTTCGGGCGCACCCGCCCCGGATCCTTGCTGGGCAACCCACCAGAGTGCTCGATCTGGACCTTGGGTCAGATGAATTGCCGCCCACCGATGCAGTCTTGATCACGAGTGAAATGATCAAGGTCGTGGTCCGGCCGTCCGGTACCGAGCCGAAACTCAAGTGCTACCTGGAAGCCCGTCTGGACACTTCCCGCAGCACCGACCTCGCTGCGGCCAGAGCCGAGGCGCGATCAACGCTCGCGACGATTCGGTCCGACATGTCTGCAGTGCTCGGCCTGTGACGGGCCCCCCGTCGACTCAGCGAATTAAGCTGTCGGCATGCGCGGTGCGAGGTGGGCAACCGTGCTCAGTGCGGTACTGGCCACGCCACTGCTGCTGCTCCTGATCTTCGTCAGACTCGACTATGAGCCTTTCTTCCTGCCACTGCTGACAAATCCGGACGGCACACCCACGACGCTGATGCTGGGAGTTCTGCTGAGCGTTCCAGTCGGACTCGTGATCAATCTGCTCCCCCGCCTCCGCCGGCCAGCGGGCAGATCGGCGCGATTCGTCCCAACACCGGCACATGTCATCGTCGGACTGGCGATGCTCAGCATCGTCATGCTCACCACAGCCGAGTTTGGACTCAATGAACTCAGACCTTTTGTGGCGCCGCTCGGTCCGGCTGCATTCCTTGGCCAGGTCGCATTCCTGCTCATGGTGGTGGCCTTGCCCGTCGGCGTCTTGCTCAATCGTCTACCTCGTTTTGCCGCGGCTAGGTGGGACTGCAGCCCTCAGGGCCGGACGGTTATTTCGGCCAATGTGATTGTCGGTGCGGTCCTGATCCTGTTGATGATCATGCTGCTCAGCGCCTTTGCCCTCGAGGCGACGGCCTGCAGCGTAGGTGTACCGAACTGCGATTGAGCGGCGAGCGTCGGCAATCGCGCGCCGCCGCACGGAGCCAGGCTGGCGCGCAGCTGCCCTGGACGATCGAGCGAGCAGACATGCTTTTCGTCCGCGAGCGGGTGGGGAAGGCAGCGGCCAACAAGCGCCAGCCTCAGCGAGCGGAGCGAGCAATGCCGTGAGGAGCGAGCGGAGGCGTTTTTCTCTGTTTGATTGCTCGCTGCCGCTCGCTGCGGATCGCGCCAGGAAGCCGCCTACTTTGTCGTCGCTCACAGACGAAGAGCATGTCGGCTCGCTCCTCCGCAGCACGGCGGCGCGCGATCCGGTGCGAGCGACGACGACGGCGGCGGATTCTCGATGTTCGCGCCGCCGATCTCCCAACAAATTGCGCGAGCGCGGAGCGAGCAATCAAACACAGCGCGATGCGCGAGCAGCCCTGGAATGTTGACCAGAGTCACGCGAATTCACCGGCATATTGGCGCAAATTTCATCTTCTGCGCTAGAATCTGTGGCACCTGTGTGGGGGTCACGTGGATTTTTTTTGCTCGGGGAAGGAGACCCATGGCCGAACAGACGCACGTCCAGGCGTCTGAAGTGCACGAGGTTCTGGCGCGACATGTGCAGACCGATGGCATGAAGCTGGTGCTCGATTTGCGACACAGCCGAGGTAGCCGGCTGGTCGATGCTCACACCGGTGAGCGCTACCTCGACATGTACACCTTCTTCGCCTCGGCTCCGCTTGGGGTCAATCCGCCGGGCATCGCTGACGACCCGACGTTCATGGTCGAGCTTGCCGAGATCGCGGTCAACAAGCCGGCGAATCCGGACATGTACAGCACCGCGTACGCAGAATTCGTCGAGACCTTCGTCCGCGTGCTCGGCGATCCCGCCCTGCCCCACCTGTTCTTCATCGAAGGTGGCGCCTTGGCCGTCGAAAACGCACTCAAGGTTGCATTTGACTGGAAGAGCCGGAAGAACGAGGCAGCCGGGCGCGATTCAAACCTGGGTAGCCAGATCATGCATCTGACGCATGCCTTTCACGGGCGCAGTGGCTACACCTTGTCCCTGACCAACACCGAACCCAACAAGACCGATCGCTTTCCCAGATTCGGCTGGCCCAGAATCGACGTGCCCGCGATCATCCATCCACTCGGCGATCATCTCGAGGAGGTCATAGCCGCCGAAGAACGCGCGCTGCAGCAGGCGGAACGCGCGTTCGCCGCGCACCCGCACGACATAGCGGCGTTCATTGCCGAGCCGATCCAGGGCGAGGGAGGGGACAACCACATGCGAGCTGAGTTCCTGCAAGCCATGCTCACACTGGTGCACTCCCACGATGCGCTGTTCATCTTGGACGAGGTGCAGACGGGGGTCGGTACCACGGGAACCCCCTGGGCCTACCAGCAGCTGGGGATTCAGCCCGACGTCGTGGCTTTCTCCAAGAAGGCGCAGGTCGGCGGCATCATGGCTGGCGGTCGAGTCGACGAGGTCCCGGACAACGTGTTTCAGATCTCGGGACGGATCAACTCGACCTGGGGTGGCGGGCTTGTCGACATGGTGCGGTCACGCCGGTCCCTGGAGATCATCGAGTCCGAGGGTTTGATCGAGCAGGCGGGGCCGAAAGGTGAGCAACTCGTGGCCGGACTCGAGAAGCTTCGCGACGACTCGGGGCTGATCAGCAACGTCCGCGGTCGCGGTTTGTTCGTTGCCTTTGACCTCCAAACCCGCGACGAGCGCGATGCCGTCGTCACTGATCTGCGCACGGTCGAGAGGGTCATCGTGCTGCCCTGCGGCGAGCGCTCGATCCGCTTCCGTCCGGCGCTGTCGGTGAGTCAGGATGAGATTGACGAAGCCGTCGGAGCAACTCGGCGCTCCGTGGTACGCGTCGTTAGTGAGGAGCTGCAGTACACATGAATGGAGATAAGTCGAGGGAGCCGGTCCCCCAGAGAGCGCCCGCGCTTCGCGGGCCGGTGACGTCGGTGATCGATGGCGCGCCAGTGACTGGTGGCCATACGCTGCCAAGCACAAACCCGGCCCGCCTTGATGAAATTGTCGGCGAGGTGTCCTTCGGCGATGCCTCCACCTTCGCCCACGCGGCTGAGTCAGCCAAGAAAGCCCAAGAGGAGTGGGCGGCCATACCTGCGCCGATCCGGGGCCGCGCCGTCGCACACATTGGCCGGCAGATCGAAGGCAACGCGGCGGCACTGGCACGGCTGGTCACGGCCGAGATCGGCAAGCCGTACGGAGAAGCGCTGGGTGAAGTGCGCGAGATCATCGACACCTGCGACTTCTTCCTCGGAGAAGGCCGTCGACTTTACGGGCAGACCGTGCCCAGCGAGATGCCGGACAAGCAGCTGTTCACCTTCCGCCGGCCGGTCGGCACCGTCGCAGTGATCACAGCCGGCAACTTCCCGGTCGCCGTGCCGGCGTGGTACATCGTTCCGGCCCTGCTGGCGGGCAACACAGTCGTATGGAAGCCCGCCGAATACGCAGCAGTAACCAGCGCGGTGTTTCACGAACTCTTCGTACGAGGCGGCGGGCTGCCCGACGGTGTCTTCAATGTCGTGCACGCCGATGGCGCCGCGACGTTTTCGGGGTTGCAGCAATCACTGGAGGGTGGTCTTGTCGACAAGGTGGGCTTCACCGGCTCGTCTGCCGTCGGCAGAGAGATCGGCGGCTTGACCGGGCGCTACCTGCAGACCGCGTGCCTGGAGCTGGGTGGCAAGAACCCGTTGCTGGTCACGCCGAGCGCCGATCTTGATCTTGCGGTGGAAGGCGCGCTCTTCTCAGGTTTCGGCACTGCAGGGCAGCGTTGCACCTCGCTCGGCACGGTCATCGTGCACGAGTCAGTCCATGAGCAATTCTTGACCAGGTTCAATGCGGCCGTCGCCGGCGCCAGGGTCGGGGACCCCACACAGGACGTGGCTTCGTGGGTGATCCGAGCACCGGGCTGTACTATCACCCGATGGTGGTCGACGGCGTGCGCCGCGGTGACCGGATATTCATGGAGGAGACCTTCGGGCCGATCGTCGGCGTGACGACCTACCAGTCGCTCAACGAGGCCATCGAACTGGCGAACGCGCCGGGATTCGGACTTTCCTCTTCCATTTACACCACTGATCCCAAGGACGCGTTCACCTTCCGTGACAAGATCGGCGCCGGCATGGTGTCGATCAACAACTCGACCTCGGGCGCCGAGGCCCATCTGCCGTTCGGGGGCAACGGCAAGTCGGGTAACGGGTCTCGGCAGTCTGGCATCTGGGTGCTGGATCAGTTCACCCGCTGGCAAGCGATGAACTGGGACTATTCTGGCCGATTGCAGAAAGCTCAGATGGACATCGTCGAGCTGACTCCGGACACCACCTTCCGCATCTAGAACCTTTGATGGACCCCCTGGACCGTCACTTCCGCAACTCCCTCGCCGAGTTGTCAGCATCGGTGGTCGCCACGGCGACCATCGATGCTGACAACTCGGCGTGGTGGTGGGAGCTGTTCAGGGCTCAGGCGACCAGTCGGCATCTGGATTTCGTGGCACGGGAACTGCAACGCGAGGGGCGCGGGTTCTACACCATCGGCTCATCTGGGCATGAGAGCAACGCCATGGTCGCGATGGGTCTGCGGCATAGTGATCCGGCTTTGCTGCACTACCGCTCCGGGGCCTTTTACCTGGCTCGCGCCCATCAGGTGCCGGGAGCGACGCCCGTCCGCGATGTGCTCCAAGGGCTGATGGGCTTGGCGGATGAGCCGATTGCCGGCGCCCGCCACAAAGTCTTCGGCCATCCCGATCTGGCTGTGATCCCGCAAACCTCGACGATCGCCTCGCATCTGCCAAGAGCGGTCGGCCTGGCAATCGC